>JAAZAW010000024.1 GCA_012514125.1 Phycisphaerae bacterium
ATACGACTTTGATTTAAACGTGTCGTAGCATTACAAATATCAAAAATTTCGGTCGCTGAGCCTGTCGAAGCGACATGACGTTCGTGAAAAAAGACCCTTCGACTTTCCTCAGGGTCCGAAACGACGACACGTTTAAATCAAAGGCGTATTATCGATATTTTCGCATGTCGCGGGCGACTTGGCGGTTGATGTCGCGCTCTTTGATGGCATTGCGTTTGTCGTGGAGCTTTTTGCCTTTGGCCAGGCCCAGTTCGAGTTTGGCCAGGCCTCGATCATTAAAATAGAGTTTTATTGGGATGATCGTCAGGCCTTTTTCCTTTACTTTCGATAGAAGTCGGCGGATTTCTCTTTTATGTAACAAGAGTTCCCGTATACGTTTAGGATCGTGGTTCTGTCTGATGCCGGCTTGTTCGTAGGGGGCGATGAACGAGCCGATGAGCAGGGGTTTGTCGCTGCGAATGATAATGAACGATTCGGCGATGGAGCCTTGTCCGGCGCGCAGGGATTTGACCTCGCTGCCGACCAGGAGCAGGCCCGCTTCGAATTTTTCGAGAATTTCGTATTCAAATCTGGCCTTGCGATTGATGATCGGCGAGGGCGTTGACTTCTTGTCCTTGTTTGTTTTTTCGCTCATGGTATGATAATATTAACAACCTATAAGCGTTTTGCAAGAAGAAGGCCGATTCAGAGATTTTGAACGGGTGTTGCAACCCTGGGCTTGGAGACAGGTACAATACTGTGAATCCGTTAGAAGAAAAATTGAAGATCAAACAAAAGCGTGATGAGCTTATGAAGCTTACCAAGGATCAGGAAATTTGCTTGATAGCCCAGGCCAAGCAGGGCAGCGAGACGGCGACTCGTAAACTCATCGAGTTGCATCAGCAGAGATTGTTCGCCTTTATCTGGAAGATCGTTCGCAATACGGATGACGCGGAAGACATTTGCCAGGAAACATTTATGCGTGCGGTGTCGTCGCTGAGCGATTTTAACGAGGCGTATCGATTTTCGACGTGGATTTTCACGATCGGGTATCGGCTGGCGCTGAATTCTCTCAAGCATCGGGGCAACCAGACGGGGTATGATTTTTCGAATGTGATGCCCGTCAACCAGGTCGATCATGTGGATGAGGTGATGCAGAGCGAGCAGGCGCAAAAGCTTCGGGAAGTGATCTGGCACGAGGTCGATCAGCTTAGCCCATCACAAAAAGCGACAATTTTGATGTTCTATCGGCAGGGGTTGTCCTGCCAGGAGATATCGGAAGCTTTGGATATGCCGGTGGCGACGATCAAGAGCCACATGCACCGCGCGAGGGAGAAGCTTCGGGAACGGCTGCGGGTTCAGAAAATGGATGAAACAGATCTGGACATGTTAGGAGCATAGTACCGTGAACTGTCAACAATTTGAAATATTCCTGGATCAGTATCTCGACGGCGAGCTTGATGGGACACTCAAGCTGGAGTTCGAGACGCATCTGGTCAAGTGCAAGACCTGCGGCCATCTGTACGCGATGATGGAAGCGGCGGGGCAGATCATCAGCGATCCGGACCCGTGTGAGCCGGTGCTCGGCGCCGATTTTACCCATCGCGTCATGGCGGGGATCGCGAAACAAAAACGCAAGACGCTGAGGATGCACCGGTGGGTCGCCAGGTCCACCGTGGCGGCGGCGATTGCGATGATCGTTTTGGGGCTGGTGGTGATTAACGCGGTCGGACCGGGCAAATGGCCGAGGACTTCACCGAACGCGACGAATAACATTTCAGCGCCTTTGAAAGTCGAGCAACGGCTTTTGGCGATGAACGAACCGGCGACGGACCGGCAGAGGATCAATTCTGCGAATCACGGTCTGGTTCATGATATCAAGTCGTCCGTGATCGAGCGTCAGCTTCATCGGCAGGATCAGGAAGAGCTTAGCTTGTGGCTGGCGAGTAAACTCGAACTTGCCGGTTCCAATTTCAAAGAAATTACCGAATTACGGACGGTGGCGTGGGATCAGATGCGTCAGGGATTGTTCCAGAGTTTTTCTTCTCCGATGACGCCGATGGAATCGTACCTCAAGACCGATCCGACCTTGCCGCAGCCTGCGGGGCTGGATCAGATTCAGGAACGGGTCTTGCCCACGTTGCGTGAGCAGATCGAACTCGAAGCCGGGGTGGAGTTGCTTTAATAAAGTTGGAAGTTATCTTTTGAATCGTCAGAAAAAAAATAATGGATTGGCGTTTCCCGTCGTCGGTTTGATTCTGTTTTTAGTATGTTGTGAATTTCTCTGGGCCGGCGCGGCTGCGACCCCTACGTCCGGACCGGCTGAGCCGCCGACTGAACTGCCCGCGATGAGCCGATACCTGCCCGTGTGGGTTCGAGGCTATCTGGAAGTCTATGATCTGGATCGTCAGTTTGATTATCTCCATTGGCTGGTGCCGTTGATCGATCATCCGGACAATCTTACCGACACAAAACCCCTTGCCAAAAATCCGGTGCCGAATATCACTCGCCAGTTCGATACGGTGCTAAAGCACAATCTCAATGTTTCCGCGAAAGAATTCGCCGATCAACTGCTGAGCGATCATTTCATTATCGCCTGGGGCGGACCTGCGATGCGGGATCAATTTGCGCTGCTCTGCGAGGTGAAAGATATCAACGCCGTCAATCGGTTTTTGACGATCAACAAGGCTATGCCCGATGAGGTGGTCAAGTCGAACATCGATGGTAAGGCGATTCGAGTCGCGACCTATAAATTATCGCTCAAGTCGATTCGGGCGGCGGTGATTGACAATCGTTGGTTGATTCTGGCGACGGTGGGCGGCGGGAAAAAAGCCAGCATGTATCACGGTATGGTGGAACTGGCCCAGGGACACAGCGAGATGAGCTTGCAGGAGAATCTCGAGTTCAGACAGGCCTGTTCACGCATGAAGCCCGGTTACGCGTCGATGTTTATCTTGCTGATGGACAGCAAGAATCGATTGCATCTGCCCAACGGCGATACGGTGTACGATCAGATTCAGGAGCGAATCAGCCATATTTCCCTGGCGGGTTATCCGCAAAAAGACACCCTCAAGATTCGAGCCAACGTTCAACCGCGATGGGTCGATCCGGAGCTATTACCGGATCAGCCGATCACACCGGACCCGCTGCTGCGAAAGATGATCGATCCGAAATCGAATCTGGTTTATATGTCGTCCGTCAATCCGAATCGCTGGTATCGAAGGATATCGGAACTGGCGGAGCACGACCACGGCGATACGCGGCAATATCGCGATATGATCGATATGGCGCTGCCGGATCAGGAATTTCGAGACAATCTTCTCGAAGCCATAGGCCCGGAGATGATGGTCATCGTTTCACGGGAGGGTTTATCCGCCGGCCGGTCCGCGCCGGTTGCGACGGCAACGACAACGCAATCGGGTCAATCTAAATCGTCGGTGGGGTCTAAACCGATGGCGACTCAGATCGCCCTGGTGATCAAGAGCAAAAATCCGTCGTTGACGATGGCGGCGGCGAGTCAGATGTTCGACTTGTTGAGCGGGCTTCACATGCTCCGCGCGTTTATTTCCGGAAACGGCACACAGGCATCGCAATCCGGAGAAGACAATTATCATGGTGTGACGGTCCATCGGGTGAATCTGGGGCAGTTGATTCCCGCCGATTCAAAAAATCGTTTCGGCGGGTGGAGTCCGGAACCGGCGTGGACCCAGATTCAGGATTATCTGCTGCTTTCATCATCGCCGGATTTGATTCATCGGCTGATCGATCGGGCGTTCGGTCCGGAAGATTCATCTTCTTTTGGGCAAGTGATGCTGGCGGAGCTTCCTCCGGAAATTCACTGGGCCATGTCGTTTAAACCGGGCGAAGTGGCGAAAGATATGAAGAATTTTCGTGAAGTATTTGAACATTTCTGGAAGACGATGAAGGGAAATTCGCCTGGCGAACTATCCCGGATGCCTGTGGTCCTGGGCATTGGAACGCGGGTGATTTCGCGGAACGATCGACCGGGGTCGATGCTCCAGGTGGCGGCGGTTTTGCCGGGATATCCAAGCTGGGATCGTCTCAAGGTGGGCGATATTCTTGTATCGGTCGACGGCCAGCCGATCGGATTTGAAAATCCGCAAAAGGAACTCCATGATAAAGTCATTCGTGAACGCTCGGCGTCGTCCATTCGATTCGGTATTTTGCGCAAAGGCGACACGATGGAAGTGGAGGTTCCGCTGGGTCGGCGGAGTTTCAATCATACCGTTCAAACATTGAAGATGCTCACGGGTATCTTGCGAACTCTGGGAACCAAATTCAACCGAATCGACCTTGCCTGCCGGTATACTCCTGAAGGGCAGATTTTTCTGGACTGTAACTTTGTGGCTAAAAAAATTCCTGCTCCTGCGACGCAGCCTGCGCCGCGAACTACCGCTTCGTTGCCCGCAACGCGCCCCGCGACCTTGCCCGCCAAATAATTACTGCGAATATTTTGAAAACAAATCGTTTTTTTGTAGTATCTGATCGTATAATCTTTATTGATTATTTGATATCGTGTACGTGCTGAAACAGGAGCGGCTGATGAATATTGCGGTGGTTGGCATGGGGTATGTGGGTTTGACGGCGGGAACCTGTCTGGCGGAGTCCGGCAATCAGGTTGTCGGTGTCGATGTGGACCGGGAAAAAATCGCCAAACTCAATCAGGGAGAATTGCCGATCTACGAGCCTGGGTTGTCGGAACTCATGGAAAACAATCTTCGAAGCGGCCGGCTGGAGTTCAGTACGGACCTTGTCCGGGCGATTCATACCTCACAGATTATTTTCATCGCGGTGGGCACACCGCAGGGGCCGGACGATCTTCCGATGATCGACCAGGTGGAGACGATCGCGCGACAGGTGGTCGAGCAGATGCCCGATTATCGGCTTATCGTAATCAAGAGTACCGTTCCGGTCGGCACGACGGTTCGGCTCGAAAAGGAATTGTCCTTATTGACGGAGACACCCTTCGACATTGCCAGCAATCCGGAGTTTATGAAGGAAGGCTATGCCGTTGAAGATTTCCTGAGGCCTGATCGCGTCATTATCGGCTCGGAGAACCCCAGAGTGATCGCCGTTCTGGAAGAGCTTTATTTGCCGTTTGTCCGCAACGGCAAGCCCATTATCGTCATGGACCCGACCAGCAGCGAGATGACCAAATACGCTGCCAACGCCATGCTCAGCACGAAAATATCGTTCATCAATGAATTGGCGAATCTTTGCGACCGCATGGGCGGCGATATCGATCTGGTTCGACGAGGCATTTGCAGCGATTCGCGAATCGGGTATCAATTTTTATATCCCGGACTTGGATTCGGCGGCTCGTGTTTCCCGAAGGACCTGGCGGCGTTGTCGAAAATGGCGAAGCTCGCGGGTTATCCTGCGCCGCTGCTCAATGCGGTGCTGGAGGTGAATCGTGTGCAGAAGCAAAGTCTTCAGCGGAAAATTTGCGACTATTACGGCGACGATCTTCGGAATAAGATTTTTGCGATATGGGGGGTGACGTTTAAGCCTCGAACCGACGATATCCGTGAGTCGCCGGCACTGGGGCTGGTTGCGGATTTGCTCGCAGCGGGCGCGCGGGTACGGGTCAGCGACCCCAGGGGCATGGATAATCTTCGAAAAGTCTTCGGTAATCGTGTAGGATATTGTGTCAATATGTATGATGCTCTTGCGGGAGCGGACGGGTTGTGTCTGGTAACCGAATGGAACGAGTTTCGGAATCCCGACTATAAAAAGATGCTGGAGCTGATGCGAAAAGCGGTCATTTTCGACGGTAGAAATGTGTATAACCCGATCAAAACACGAAGCAGAGGGTTTGATTATTTCGGGATCGGTCGCAAGTAACTTTTTTGTTTTTTCGCAAAACAGCCGACTATGATTAATTTGAAGTTCTTTATAATGTGAAGAGGATGTTTTTTAGTGTCGAATGAATTTGGAGAAAAAATAAGACGGCTCCGACTGGCCCATCATATGTCACTGGGCGATTTGGCGGAAAAAGTTCAAACGTCTAAAAGTTTTCTTTCGCAGTTGGAGCAGGGCAAGAGTATGCCTTCGCTCGCGACGCTTAAGGTGATTGCGGGTGTGTTTGATGTGACGATTGGATCGCTGGTGGACGAGCCGAAGGAAAATAAATGTCCGCTGGTCAAATCGTCGGAGCGTCCGAAGGTGAATCAGTTGCAGTCGGGTGTTTTGATTGAGGCGCTGACGTATCGCGAGATGCACAAGACGCTTCAGCCGTTGCTCATGACGTTTCAACCGGGAGCAAATTCCGGATATGAAGGGTATGTGCATAAGGGTCAGGAGTTTGGCTTTGTGATCCGGGGAAAATTGATCGTGGAACTCGATGGACATAAACATGAACTCGATGTCGGTGACAGTATTTATTTTGATTCGAGTCGTCCACATCGATTTATGAACGGCGCGGATGGAAAAACGGTGGCTTTGTGGGTGATTACACCGCCGACGTTTTAAGGATATGGGATTATTGATTTTTAATATGAAACAGGTGAAAATATCGTGGTAGATAAAAATATTTTAGAAACGTTTGAAAACCCTTGTCCGAAAAGGGATTACGAGGTATTGATCGTTCAGCCGGAATTTACGAGCGTTTGCCCCAAGACGGGTCATCCGGATTTCGGAACCATCGAAATCCGTTACCATCCCAAAGAAAAGTGCGTGGAGCTTAAATCGCTGAAGATTTATCTGCAAGGCTATCGGAACGAAGGCATTTTTTATGAACGGGCGGTCAACCGGATCATGGATGACATCAGCAGTGTCGTTGAGCCTAAATTTATGGAGATCATCGGTCGATTTACGGCCCGGGGCGGCATTACCACCAGTGTCAAAGTGCAATATCAGGGCGAATAATAGTCTGATTTTGTAGAAATTATGGGACGTTCCGTTTAAAACAAGGCTTGGCCTTGTTCTAACTTGTTGAAATAAAACAAGTAAGATTGTTTTGTTTTCGCATCCGCTTTGATTTTACTTATCCTGCCGGAAATTCCGATAAAAGAAATAGCTCTATTTATAATCGGAAGGATAGGTTATGGTTCAAGCCGTGAATAAGATCAAGGTTCCCACTCTGGGTGTCATTATTGCGCGAGGCGGAAGCAAGGGGTTGACGCACAAACATACCCGAATGCTTCTGGGCAAACCGGTAATCGCGTATTCGATCGAGGCGGCTTTGGCGTCCAAAAGTCTGGACAAGGTGGTGGTGACCAGCGATGACCCGGAGGTCAGACGGGTGGCTCAGGAGTATGGGGTGTGGGTTTTGGGTCGGCCTGATCGTCTGGCGAATGACACCGCCACGGTCGATGCCGCAGCGCGTTTTGCGGTGGATTGCGTTCAGGAGCATTATGGTTTCGCCGCCGGCGCGGTGGCGATTTTATACGGGAATATTCCCATCAGACCGATGGGGTTGATCGATATGGCGATGAATCACCTGTTGACGCGGGGAGGCGATTCGGTTCAAAGTTACAGTCCGGTGGGCAAGATGCACCCGGATTGGATGGTTCGGCTCGATGAAGATCGGGTGATTTTGAACTGTGCCAAACCGATTTATCGGAGGCAGAATCTGACGCCGATGTTTATCCCGAACGGGGCGGTGCTGGCGGTGACGCGCGAGTCGTTGTATCGCACACCGGCACATGCGGAAGATTTCCATTGTTTTCTGGGAAAGGACCGTCGAGGGGTGGTTCATCCCGATTCGGACCTGATTGTCGATATCGATGAACGGCGGGATTTGTTTATTGCCGAGGCAGTGATGCGTTTTATGCAGGAGAATCAGGATAATGCAGCGAAGCAGGATACGGCCTTACTGGTCTAGTTCACCCAAAGTTTGTATCGGCGATCGGTCGGTCGGGCCGGGCGAACCAACGTATATTATTGCCGAGGCGGGTGTTAATCATAACGGAAAATTTGACCTGGCGATCAAGCTGGTCGAATTGGCGAAGCGCGCGGGGGCCGACGCGGTGAAGTTTCAGGTGTTTACCGCGGAAAATCTGGTGATTTCAAACGCGCCGACGGCGAATTATCAAAAAGAACAGGGGCACAATGATCAGCGCGATATGCTTCGTCAGCTTGAGTTGACGCGGCAGGAATTTATCGATCTTTCGCATTATTGCCGTGAGGTCCGGATCGAATTTCTGGCTACGCCTTTTAGTGTTTCGGACCTGGAATTTCTGGTTGAAATGGATGTTTCCGCGATAAAACTGGCTTCGCCGGATTTGGTGAATTATCCGCTGCTGGAACGGGCGATTTCGTCGAAATTGCCTGTGATTGCCTCGTCGGGGGCGTGTACACTCGATGAAATCGATGCGGCGGTGGATTGTTTTGCCAATCGCGGGGCTTTATCGCGGCTGATTTTACTCCATTGTATCAGTTCTTATCCGACGCCGTTGGACCAGGCGAATTTATCGGTGATTGGAAATTTGGCCAATCGTTATCCTGTGCCGGCGGGTTTTTCGGATCATACCGCTGAGACTCTGACGGGCGCATTGGCGGTGTCTGCCGGTGCGACGGTCCTGGAAAAGCATTTTACTCTCGACCGAACTATGCCCGGTCCGGATCATCGATTTTCGCTCGAAGAAGATCAATTAAAGCAGTATATTACGATGGTTCGCGAAGCGGAAGCTGCGATGGGCAATCCATTGCGGAAACTGCTCGAATGCGAGTATGAGGTTCGTCAGGTGTCTCGCGGGAG
>JAAZAW010000221.1 GCA_012514125.1 Phycisphaerae bacterium
CAACATTTTAACTTATAACTTTCCAACTTTCCAACTTTCCAACTTTTACCCCCCCATCATTTCGATTAATTTGACAAATTCCTCTTCGCTGAGGATTTTGATGCCGAGTTTTTGGGCTTTGCCCAGTTTGGAACCGGCGTCGGCTCCGACGATGAGATAATCGGTTTTTGAACTGACGCTCGAAGTGGGTTTGCCGCCGAGTTTTTTGATCAATCCTTCGATTTCACTTCGGCTGAATCTTTCGAGCGTACCGGTGACGACGAATGTTTTACCGGCGAGTTTTTTTTCGGTTTGAGGTTCGCCGGCGCGGAGCGATTGCATATTCACGCCGGCTTTTCGTAGATTTTCGATGACCTGACGATTGCGGTCGCTGTGGAAATAATCGTAAATGCTCTGAGCGACGACCGGGCCGATGTCGGCGACACATTGAAGGTCTTCGACACTCGCGTTCATCAACGCATCCATCGAATGATAATGATCGGTGAGCTGTTCGGCGGTGCGCACGCCGATATGATGGATATTCAGGGCTGCGATCAGTTTCGCCAGGTCGCGGGATTTGCTTTCTTCGATGGCGTCGAGAAGTTTTTCGACGGATTTTTCGCCCATGCGTTCAAGATCGATAAGGGAAAGGCGAGTCAGCGAATACAGATCGGCGTATTCCTTGACGAGGCCTTTATCCACGAGCTGGTCGACAATGGCGGGGCCGAGATTTTCGATATTCATCTGGTCGCGGGCGCCGAAAAACGCGAGCCGTTCTTTGAGTTGAGCCGGACAGGCGGGATTGATGCAGCGAATAGCCACTTCGCCTTCGCTGCGTTCGACCGGGCCGCTGCAAACGGGGCAATGTTTGGGCGGGACGATTTCTTTTTCACCGCGAGTCTGTTCCCCGACCACCGCGACGACCTGGGGAATGATTTCGCCGGCTTTTTCGATAATAACGGTATCGCCGATTCGCACGTCGAGTTCTTTGACAATATCGATATTGTGCAAACTTGCCCGGCTGACGGTCGTGCCCGCGACCCAGACCGGGTCGAGGTCGGCCACCGGCGTGAGCGTTCCGAGTTTGCCCACTTGCCAGCGAACATCGCGTAAAATCGTCACTCCCTGTTCGGTTTCGTATTTATAGGCGATGACCCATCGCGGCGAACGCGCGGTCGTTCCCAGCCTGTCCCGCCAATCAAAGCGATCCACCTTCACGACCATGCCGTCGGTCTGATATTCGAGGTCGGCGCGTTTTTCGCTCCATTCCTGAATCATTTTTACCACGTCGTCAAATTTTTCAATTTTGCAAAGGTTTGGATTGACTCCGATGCCCCATCGATGAACCATTTGGGCCAATTCGAAGTGCGAATTCACGGGTAAGGGTTTGACCTCACCAAAGCCATGACACATAAACGCGAGTTTCCGCCGGGCGACGATTCGCGGATCGAGCAGTTTAAGGGTCCCGGCGGTGGCGTTTCGTGGATTGGCGAGTTTGACTTCACCCTGCGATTCCCGTCGGCGGTTGAATTCGACAAAATCTTTTCTTGGCCAATAGACTTCACCGCGCACCTCCAGCACATCGGGCCAATCCTTGCCGTGAAGGACCAGCGGAATGGTTTTGATGGTTTTGAGATTTTGGGTGATGTCGTCGCCGAATTCACCGTCGCCGCGCGTGGCCCCCATCACCAGCCGACCTTTTTCGTATCGTAACGTCACCGCCACACCGTCGATTTTCGGGTCCACCACATAATCGACTTCATCCACGCCGAGAGTTCTGCGAACACGACGATGGAATTCCTGCAATTCCCCGAAATTATAGGTGTTGTCGATTGAAAGCATGGGAACCGCATGCCGCACGCGTTCAAAACCTTCGATGGGCCGTTCGCCCACACGCTGCGTCGGAGAATCGGGAGTGACCAGGTCCGGATGTTCTTTCTCCAGGTCCTTAAGGCGCTGCATCAGTTGATCATACTCGCGGTCGGAAATTTCCGGTTCACTTTTGGTGTAATACAGGTAATCGTGGTGGTGAATTTCGTCCCGCAGTTTTTTTATTTCTTCCGCGATTGCATCACTTTGTCGAGTTTCCATATTTGTCGCCTCCCTGAACAGCATTTGTTTTTTCTCAATCTGCATCTATCGTACCGGCTGAGTGGCTGTCGCCGATTTCTTGAGCAGCGGCAGCAGTGATCGGCCGTCGATGGGATTAATCGCATCGAGCCGATCAAGCTTACCGAGCATCTCCAACACTGTCGGCATGACGTCCACCAGTCGGGCGGCTCGCAAGGTCGAACCTGCGGGAATTTCCGGACCGGCGAACATGAACGGAACGATCATATCCTCGCGAACCACCGAACCATGTCCGCCAATATTGTCCCGTCCAAAATTCCAGCCTTCCTTGGCAAAGGCAACGATCTGTCCTGCGCGTTTGGAGTCGAACATCTCCGTCACCGCGGTAATAAAATCGGGAAATTCACTATCGCAGTTGGCATCGAGCCAGGTTTGTGCGTCAAAAAAACCCGCATCGACCCAAGCGGCGGTTGGTGCGTGCTCTTTATAGTTCAGCGGATCGCCCGTGATGGGTTGATATCGATAGACCCGGGTTCCATCGGACTCCATCCGACGGGAAATTATCGCCTGGCTATCGCCTTTCTTAACCAATACCGTGTTCGTCCCCATTTTAGCAACGACGATTTTTACCCCCTCTTGATCAGCCAGCGAATCGAGCAAATCTTTCCCGCATGTCGCTTCGAGAGAGTGCGGATAATACTCTTTCAGAAAATGCCGAACCTGCTCGAAAGAAGGCTCATCGATCCATGAATCGCTGCACCGGAGGTGAATATGGCAACGACGCGATCCGCCATTAACCAGCACGACTCGGTATTTTTTCAGATACTCATGCCACTTACAGGCATTTTCCTTTTCCAGGAACCAGTTGTCCACGACCGGAATCTTAAGCGTTTGACGAAAATAATCGACCGGCAGCCAGTAACAATCGATTTCCATCGGAAGATGACCATGATCGCTCACGAGCAACAGGTAGTAATCGTCGAGTAATCCATTTTTTTCTATGGCCCGACATATCCGCCCGACTTGGGTATCGACGTTAATCAGGGCTTGACGATACTTTTCTGAATTCGCGTCATATTTATGACCTATGCTGTCGACGGCAGGAAAGTAAGCGAGAATAAAATCAGGCCATCGACCGTTTTGATTGGCACAGACGGCAATTTCCTCGAAACGTTTCGCCACAAGCCGGTCGATTTCCAGATCACACCCATAGAAATAATTGACGCCGGAACTCATCCAGTTATCGTAAGGCCGTGTCGCCCCCCGGCGATGAGCGGTCTGGATGGTGACGGTATACTTATCTTCAAGCGCTTCATAAATTGTGGCGGCGCGAATATCGTGGTCCACTTTCTGATAACTTCGAATGAACATGTAATTTTGATATTTTCCAGAAACGCGGTCGAACCATTTGTTTCCCATGACATCGTGCCGGCCCGGATAACAGCCTGTGGTAATCGAACTGATGGCGGCATAGGTGATACTGGGGACGACACTGACACCGTTTTCGACATGGCAACCGCGATCATAAAGATATCGGCGGATATTGGGAAGCTCGCCCTGGTCAATCATTCCCTGGGCCACATTGGCCCGCATTCCGTCAACCAGGAAGACAATGACTCTGGCCGGCGGGACCTGAACCTGTGAATCCACCTGGATGTTCAAAGGTCGATCACAGGCACAGCCGCACATAAAAAACAGGCCGCAGGTCAGAACGCCGGCAGCCGACAAATATTTCCAAATCATTGTATTCCTTTCGTTGTTATCGCCTTGTGCAGGCGTTAAAATATCTCAAAGTTTATATGAACCGGTTTGCAAAATCAATTCCGGAATCGCGGAGGTCCAAAGCGAATCCGGAGAGGGTTTTGATAAATTTTTGGAGGTTATTTAATCAATGTCGATACATCCGACCGCAATTGTTGCATCCGGCGCCAACATCGATCCGACTGTGGAGATCGGTCCCTATGCGATTATCGAAGACGAAGTCACTATCGGGGCAGGTTGTGTGATTCATCCACACGCCGTGATTAAAAAGTTCACGACGCTTGGAAACAACAACCTCATCCACGCCGGAGCCGTCATCGGCGATGAACCCCAGGACCTCGCTTTTTTGGGAAAACCCAGTTACGTTCGACTCGGCGACCATAACATTATTCGGGAATATGTCACAATCCACCGCGGTACGACCCCGGATTCACAAACCGTACTGGGCAATCACTGCTTCCTGATGGCCTGCTCACACGTCGGCCATAACTGCCGACTCGGCGATCGTGTCATTCTGGCCAACGGTATGCTGCTTGCGGGGCATGTCACCGTCGGCAACAACGCCTTTCTCAGCGGCAACGCCGTCGTCCATCAATTTACCCGCATTGGCCGACTTTGCATGCTCTCCGGCGGTTCAAGAATGGTCATGGACCTGCCCCCCTTCATGATGGGACACGGCGACAGCGATTGCGTGGGCATTAATCGTGTCGGTCTGCGGCGTGCCGGTTATTCGGCCCAACAAATCATGGAAGTTCGGGCCGCCTATCGACTGCTGTATCTGAGCGGTATGAGCTTTACCAAAGCCATTGGACAACTGGAGGAATCTTCACCCAATGAACTGGTACAGGAAATCATCGATTTTATCAAAGCCCCTTCCAAACGCGGTATCGCCGGGCCACCGCCGGGCGCACGGTCAAAATCCAATCGGACCTCGGACGATGAGTAAATTATCTTTCACCATCCTTATTATTGGGCTGTCGATCCATCCGGCGCTAAGCCCGGGTGAATCGGTCAATGCTCAAACCCAACCGACCACGCGCGAAGTTTCGCCCATCACCGACGTTCGCTGGAAGGATGGGACTTGTCCGATTTGCGAAAAAAAAGTCTCGCTCGCCCTGGTCAGCCCCATCGGAGTCAACGCCGGTGTCGATCGCGATCTTTTCACCCGATCTCTCGGACCTCAGCCCGAATTTTATCTGATTAACACCTGTCCGAGTTGTCAGTTCAGCGGCTACCTGACCGACTTTGAATTGACCCTGATTCCCGGCGACAAAGAACGCATCAAAAAACATCTTAAACCCATTAAATCAATCCGCCCCTCCGCCAAACCGCAGGAAATCGAAACACTCGACAAATACGATCTGGCGTGGCAAACATTTAAAATTCTCGACCGAAGCGATGAAGCCCTGGCCTGGCTCGCCTTGCGTGCCAGTTGGGTCTGCCGCGATCAATATTGCATCCTGCCCCGCCATCCGCTGTTAACTCAGGTGTTTACCCAAGCGGGTACACTGGCAGGTCCTCCCGACGAAAAAACCAATCCCGCCGACCGTGAACTTGAACAGGCCGACAAACTCGCCCGGAAATTCAGCCTTGGCGATGTTCCTCCCCAGGAGTGTTGGGCCTGGAACACCGCAATCGGATTACTCTATCGCCGACACGGCGAAAATTCGCAGGCTTTACCTTATCTCGAATCAGCCCTGGCCGATGCGCAAACGCCCCCCCCTGTCGTACAAAGCATCCGCCTGATGAAACAATCGATTGACGACGAATTATTCTGGCAGCAACGAGCGGCAGAGTCATTGCGTCGGGCGATAGACGACCGAAAAATCAGCCGGGACAACCAACCCGTCGCCACTTACCTGCTCGGACAGTTATATTGGCGACTGGGCAAAAAAGACCTTGCCGCCCGTTGGCTTAAAAAAGCGATGCTCGATCCAAATCTGCCGCCGAACCTGGTCGAATGGGCACGAACCACAAAAAATTGAAACCATGAAGAACATTCATCCGACAATCTGGCCGACGAATCCTGCCGAGGCAATCGCTCTGCAGAAAACACTGGCGGATCAAGTCGTTATCGCCCCACTCAATCATCCGGTGAAAATCGTCGCCGCCGTCGATCTTGCCCATATCGGTCCACCCCGACGGCCTGAAAAACAAGTCGCCGGTGTCGTTGTCTATGATCTGGAAACCCGAACCGTGATCGAGCGCCGTTCGCTGATCTCGCCGGTTACCTTTCCGTACATTCCGGGCCTGCTCTCGTTCCGTGAAGCCCCCGCCGCCATTGAAGTCATCCAAAAAATCAAATCGCGGGTCGATGTTTTTCTCATGGACGGTCAGGGACTGGCCCATCCTCGAAAATTCGGCATCGCCTGTCATATCGGCGTCCTGATCGATCGCCCAACCCTTGGCTGCGCTAAAAGCAGACTCGTCGGAGAACCCGCTCGTGAATTGCCCGCGAAAAAAGGTCAATGGGTCGATCTGCTCTTTAAAAATGAACCCGTCGGGGCACTGCTGCGAACGCGCGACAACGTCAAACCGCTCTATATTTCTGCGGGCCATCGCATTACACTCAGCGAATCCATCGACATCGTTCTGCGTGCCTGCGACCGTTATCGCTTGCCGGAACCCGCCCGTATGGCGCATAATTATGTCACCGAAATTTCAAAAAGCATGATAAACTCTCGTTAATACGATAAAATAGTCATCATGATAAACACACAGATAGCAAAAATGACCCTGCATCGCCTGGCACTGCCCTTTCGCGGCAAGTTCCGACATGCCACCGCCGAACGCTCCGCCGGCGATAACATTATTCTCCAACTCGAACTCGGCAACGGTCAAGTCGGCTATGGCGAAACCCTCGCCCGCCCTTACGTCACCGGCGAAACCCCCGACTCGGTGGTCGAATCGATCCAGCGAGTTTTTCTTCCTATTCTGATGGAAACCAAACCCGAAGGATTCGGCGAAGTTATCGAACTGCTCGAACGCTTACCCTTTACCGA
>JAAZAW010000025.1 GCA_012514125.1 Phycisphaerae bacterium
CGGGGGCTAATGTCACGATATCCCGATTTCGAAGCTCATACTGCCTGAAATAGTTTATTGACATTAAAGTACCGCGCATTCAATAAGTCAATTCCGTATAAAATAAGATGATTTCGATAAAGCCTGTTCAAGGTGGAATATTTCAGGCCTTTTTCTCGACTTCCCTTACCTTTTTATTTGACTGCTTTGCCGTCAAAAAAAGTTTTGAGCGTATCGGAAATATTTTTTAGAGGTTTGGCAGAAATAGTCGGTTTTTGGATTGTCCCGCGAATCTCTATCTCGGAAATTTCCTGGGCCGCACCCTGCATTAATTCCGGCAAAACGGGTAAATTCTGAAGCTTTTTGGGCGTTCCCGATATCAGATCGACTTTGATCCGATCGTTGGAAATATTAATGTGTCCCTGCCCGATCAGCGAAATCGCCGGACCGACCATTTCCACGTGCTGAATCTTCAGCAGGTATTTTTCCAGGGAGAATTCCGCGGTAATATCATGAAAACTCGCAAGATTCGGAGGCTCTTTGCTCACCGATCGATGAATCTGAGCCATCATCGGCACCTTGAGCACCTCGGCTCCGAACACGTGCAGTATCCCGCCGCCCACCTGATTGGATTTGTCGCCAAATGTGCCGACCAGAAAAATCTCGCCGCTCATTTTTCCACTGATGGTATTTTCCGTAACATCAAGCCCCAGGGCATCGGCTGCATCAATATTGTCAAGAGTCAGTTGAAGTCCGTACGTGGTTTTCGGGCCGATGAACTGAATTTTGCCCATTCCTAAAATTTCACCATTGGCATATTGTGCCCGAAACGGATCGACGATCATGATCGGCTCGTTGATTGTTTTCGTCAGATAGGCTCGGAAGTTTTCCATTCGCCGATCGTTCCACTTGAAGGTCTGAACATTGAGCGAACCCTCGACGGCGAACTTTGAATCCGCCGTCAATTGCGAAAGTCGTCCGACATATTCCAGGTTAATCGGGGCGGACGGATCGAAAAAATCCATCCTTACCTGATCGAGTTCCACCTTTCCCTCAAGTTCCCAGCCATACAGTTTTTCAGGCGTCAATTCAATTTTGACATTGCTTAGCGAACAGCGAATCGCTCCGCCCGGCTCGCATTTAAGAACACTACCGCCGTTTTCCCCCAATACCGATAAAAGCTTTTCGGTCACCGCGATTCGCTGAGCCTGAAAGTTCTTGAACCCGATCGTCGTCTTTTGTGGATCATGATCGATCGCCGCATCAAGACGCAGGGGGAATCGTCCCTCACAAACACCCGTAATACCCTTAAGCAACGTTTGGCCTTGACTGATCGTGACCTGCCCCGTCAATGCAGTTACCGGCGAGATACCTTTATAATTCGCGGAATTCTTCAATAGTTCAATCAGCACCCGCCAATTTAGCGGCTGATCGTCTTTTTTCGTCAAATCGATTTTCGCGTCAATTCGGCCTGTGGGTGAAAAATCATCCCACAACGACCGGTGTTCTTTTCCCAATGCACTGCGCAGCATCGAATCGACCGGTACATTCTTCGCGTCGATTTTTAACGAAAAACCTGCCGGATCTCGCGTCAGGTCAACCGTTCCTGCCGCCAATATTTTGCGGGAATCGTGTGCTGAAACAAATTGTTTAATTTGAACGCTCCCGGGGGCAACGATAAATTGACCCGCCAGGCCATCGATCGGATAAGGGAAATCATGATAGCAGACGCTACCGTCCGACAAAGTGCAATCGAAGCGATACTCCAACGCCGTATTCGGTCGTTTGACGATCTCGCCCCGAATCTCCGCCTTGCCCTTCAAATTGCAATCATCCACCATTTTACGAGTCGATTCCGGCAAAACCTTCACCAGGTCCTCGTCAATACAAACATTCTTCGTGAAAATTTCAAGCTGAACATCGGGATTGGGGGTATTGATCCGATCCACCGAACCTGCCAGTGTCAAATGCGCCGAACCATGCCGTCCCGTAATATTGTTCAACTTCAACAAATTGTTTTTCAGCACCAATGTTCCGCCAAGATGATCGATTGTGTAAGGAAAGGCCCGATAGGTCGCCGAGGTTTCAAAAAGCCGGGCCGTGATATCGGTCTTCCACGGTTGATCTTCGCCATAAGGCTGATAAAGACGAATCCGCGTATCGGCAAAACCCGAAGGATTAAACTGTGTGAAAATAGCCTTGTAACGTTCAGGCAACGCCGCCAGCAAGTCGGAATTCAACGGTGTCTGTCTCGATGTAATGTCCAGATCGATCTCCGCGTATTTTGATGCCTCCGAAATCGTGCCGTTAACCAGCACATCGCCCGGTCCCGTCTTTCCTTCGACCTGAACCAGTTCAAATTGTCCGTCGGTGATTTTTACCTTTCCTGTGATCTCGTCAACGCGATAAGGAAATTTAAAATATTCAGCGCTTAATCGTCTCGGTTCGATCAATCCCGAAATAGTCACCGCCGGTGACCGTTGCGGGTTGGAATCAACCGCCAGATTGAAATCCAATTTCCCAATCGGCTTGAAATCATGGAAAAAGCATCGAATCTTCCAGGGAATATTCGTTTCGATATACTCCTGCACCTTCGGATCCGTATAATTCGGACAATCAAACCCCTCACATGCCGCCGTCAACGTAAAATCAGGAATCCCTTCTGCGTTGAAACCGCTTCGCAGTTCACCTTCAATTTGGCACTTCGCCCCGTTAAGCAGCCCCGTCAGTTTCGGGATAATAATCCGTTCATTCTCCAGAATCACCTTCCCCGCCAAATCCGACAGATTAAAAAACGCCGTTTCCGACGAACTCGCCAGTTCATTTCGAGTCGTTGGAACTTTGCCCTTCACACCATCAAGCATCAGGACAATCCGCGGACTTTCCGAGGGAATATAGGCAAAATCCGATACCCGGATATTCCCGGAAAGATGTAACGGCTTGCTCCATGTTTTTATCGATTCAGGTAAATTCGCCTGCAAGTCATCCAGTCCGATCGAACTCATCGAGCCGCTGCGTATCCGAAAGTCTTTTTGCTCAACATCAAGATCGATCGTCGGTCCCTGGACCTTCGGCGTCCAAGTCTTTAAATGAATCCGGTAAAAATCCTTGTGGTTCTGCGGGGTCGCCTGTGCGGAAAAGAAATATTCCCCCAGCGTGCTTCTTTCTTTACCCTCGATTCGGCTCAGAACAATCTTACCGTCATTCAAAACGATCGGCGGACTGATGTTCAATTGCCGCGGCTCCCCGGCTTTACTGCCGGGGTTGATCAACATCGTCTGCCAGTTCCACAGATTATTTGAAGCGACCTGAGTAAAATAAAACTCCGGCTGATCCACCGTGATCATCCCAAGCCTGAACCTGAGCCCCAGAAATCCTGTCCGGCGAAGCTTCACATGAAACTTGCTCGCACGAAGAAGCAAACCGTTGTCCTCGGTAAATTCCGGTACGCCCGCGAGCTTGTCTTTTGGAACCAGAACTCGAACGTCGCGGAACGTCACGCCCTCGATCAACGAAAGTTTCGACGATCCAATCCGGATTTCCGTCCCCGTCAGTTCCTCGATCGACTGGGTGATACTTCCGATTAACTGGTCCGGTGAAAAATAGTAATTCACCGCGTAAGGAAGGATCATCAATCCGCCCAGAATGATAAACGACGAAAGGCCCAGTAAAAGCAGCCCTGTTTTATTATTCGAAATCCTCTTGTATGTCATCCGTCTCCGGTTCCGGTTCTGGCAGGCATGGGGTTGCTCCAGGTTGGTCCTTTACTGCCTTGGCTAACTCAACACATATTCTATCCGAAATCGACTTCACTTGCCAGAGTTTCCCCGTCGGAGAAAAATTATACAGCATGGAAAAAATATACTCAGGCTCCTTCTGATTATTCACCACATATCCGCTTAACGCGCTCACTCCCGCAATATATCCCGTCTTCGCATAGACTCGCCCAGCCGCCGGCGTTCCCCGCAGACGTTTGCGAAGCGTCCCCGATTGACCCGCCACCGCCAGCGTATCCATAAAAGATCGATTCCACGATTGCTGCTGTGCAAAATATAAAAGTTTCGCAATTGTACCGGCGCTGACGCGATTGTATCGACTCAATCCGCTGCCGTCGTCGATTCGTAAATCTTTGACGGAAATTTTCAGTTCCGTCTCCAGGAATGATTTTACCGCCTGCTCGCCGTTGGCCCACGAACCGACGGGCAACTCCGAAGTTTTCCTGCTGAAATCAAATCCCATTCGTTTGATCAAACATTCGGCGAAAAAATTCTGACTGTCCCTGTTCGCCCGAAGTGCCGCACAAAAAATCGGGGTGCGATATTGACCCACTATCGTCAATTCATCGGGAAGGTCTCCATTGGCTTTACGAACTTTGCGAAATTCCACCGTCCCATCGATGCTGATACCATACGCGTTAAATCGGTTACGTAGAACGTTGGCAAAAAATAACGTCGGGTCCTGCACCGTAAAACACACCGGCCCCGCGGAACGGGAACCCAGCGTAACTCGCACTTTCAACTTGTGGAGCGATTCCCATGCCGGACTGATCAGGGTCTGTGCCGATTTCGCCCTCAGCCAGATCGGTTCGACCTCCATATCCTCCACCGCAGGAGCAATAATCAACTGCGCCCGGCGTTCATCATCAAAACCCACCGATAGGTCCAGGCAATTATCATTCAGGTTCAATCCGCTCACCGGCGCCGCGTACCAGTTGCCCAACTGATTGCCAGGCCAGTTCGGATGGCAAAGCTGACGATCAAAAATCGAGTCGTCAAAAATAAAGTTACCCGATACCTTCGTCACCCCCGACTTTCTCAGAGTAATCGCCCACTGGTCGAACGTATCCGTGACCGGGTCCATCAATTCCGGATCGCCGAACCCCGGATCACCCCCGCCGATAACGATATAGTCCTCACCGCGTCCGGCCAGGATCGTCGCAAATTCAAACTCCGGGCCAAGGGTGGCGATCGCGCTGATTGTCGTAACCAGTTTCTGGTTGCTTGCCGGTGCTACCGCCTGGTCCGCATTGGCCTGAAAAATCAATTTACCCGTCTTCGCCGAAAGGACGACCACACTGTAGTCACACTTGAAACTCCCCAGCGGAGACAATTGCTGTTGAATAAGAGTCTCAAGCGACTCTGCCGAACACCAGGCGGTAAAACACGACAACGACAAAAAACAAACAATAAAAAATTGGGATAATTTCGAAATAATCTTCATATCAAAAACAAATGACCTTACTTATAAACTTCATAAAAATCACATCTTCCAAAAAAACGCGCTACAAGGGCCTTGTTCGCCGTTTTCCATCAGCACCAGGCACTTGGCACATCTTCCAACTTCCAACTTTTAACCACATCTTATCCTATCGGTTGAATAATCCTCTTTCCATGATTATCATGATAAAGTAAAATAAGAATCAGGAAGAATTTGGGAGATTGAACATGAATATTCGTAAACCCATCGTCGTCGGACAATTTTATCCTGCTGAAAAAGCCTCCCTGCAGCAGGCTCTGGATGAATTATTAAGCATCGAACCCCTCGACGAAACTTCTCTTCCCGCTAAAATTATCGCCGGCATCGTCCCCCACGCAGGTTGGGTCTGTTCAGGCGCCGTTGCAGGCAAAGTCTTTCGAGCCATTCAAAGCCGAGGCCCCGTCGAAACTTTCGTTCTATTCGGTGCCGTCCACCGCTACGGACTGAACCGATCCGCCATATTCAGTTCTGGACAATGGGAAACGCCACTCGGCTCCATCGAAATCGACCAGACCCTGGCCGAGCAAATCCTCGCCGAAACCGATCTTGTCACGGATAATCCCCAGGCCCACATGGGCGAACACAGTCTGGAAGTACAAATTCCTTTCATCCAGCGGCTTTTTCCCCACGCCAGGATCGTGCCGATCATGATTCCATCCAACAATCTTGCCCTCGAAACAGGCCAGGCTATTGGTCGAATCTTGAAAACCTCGCCAACTCCCGTCGTTTGCATCGGTTCCACCGATCTGACCCACTATGGCCCCGCCTACGCGATGACCTCGCATGGCAG
>JAAZAW010000222.1 GCA_012514125.1 Phycisphaerae bacterium
CGACAATTATGGGAAGTTCATACGTCTTGCCGTCAATCGTGAGCGTAGCGGTTTGTGCCATCAATCCAGCCTTCCTTGTTATTAATTTCGTTACCTGTGGTGGTTCAAAAAGATGCTTATCTGAATGACGCTATAGTATATCCATAAGTCCCAGGCACTGCAATATCGTATGCTTTTGGATTTAATATCCTTTTTGATTTAATATTTAATCACCCACGTATCCTGCGCATTTTTACACTCTTCAACACCTGAATATCAGTAAAAGTGATTATAATCGCCCACGCAATAATTCCGGACACCAACAGCACCGCCGAGGACGTCCACGGCGGCGCCGTTGGTCTCCCCCGAAGGGCTGTTGATCTCCCCCATGGCGCCGTTGGACTCCCCGGCGGGGTCGTTGATGTCTCCCGCACTGTCGTTGACCTCCCCCGCGCACTTGCGGACGTCCGCGAGGGGTTCGCAGACGTCGAAAAATTCAGGCCAGCCCCTGGATGTCCTTTTTTCCTTCCAACTTCCAACCTCCAACTTCTTTTAACTTTCTTTCTTCACCTCAAGCTTATCGGGGTGTATAATTTCAGCATTACGACACCTTTTAAACTCAATGTCGGTGTCCGGAAAAATGCAAATGTCTGAGAGGATTCAGGTATGACGATCAGAAAAGAAAACGCGGATGACAACAAATTTCGCCCCGATAGCGGTCTCGACGAAGCCTTGCAGCGGGAACTTGACGAAGCCCTTGGCGATATGAGTCTCGAAGAACTCATCGACCAGGAACAAGCCCCAGTCAAGCCCAGTGCTCCGGGTCTCAAACGAGGCAAGGTCATCGCGATCCAGGGCGACGATGTGTTTGTCGATATGGGCGGCAAGAGCCAGGGGATTTTGCCCGCGATTCAATTCGAAGATGAGCCTCTTCCCGCCGTTGGTGATTTCATCGAAGTTGTCATCGAAGGCTATCAGCCCGGTGAAGGGTTCCTGATCCTCTCCCGAAAAGGCGCCGTACAAGCCGCCGCCTGGAATACTCTCGAAGAAGGTCAGATCGTCGAAGGAAGAGTCACCGGTCACAACAAAGGCGGTCTCGAACTCGAAATCAACGGCTTGCGCGCCTTCATGCCCATCAGTCAGATCGAAACGTTCCGCGTCGAAGACCTCGGGCCTTACACCAATCAGCGCCTGCGATGCGAAGTCAGCGAAATCAACCGCGAAGACCGCAACGTGATCGTCTCGCGAAAATCGCTCCTCGAACGTGAAGCCGCCGAAGCCCGAGAAAAAGCCTTCGGCGCCCTGGCCGAGGGGCAAATCCTTAAAGGAACCGTCCGAACGGTCATGCCCTATGGCGCCTTCGTCGATATCGGCGGCGTCGATGGTTTGCTCCATGTCAGCGATATGAGTTACAGCCGGGTCAACGATCCTTCCACCGTGGTTCAACCGGGACAACCCATCGAGGTCAAAGTCCTCAAAATCGATCCCGCCACGCGAAAGATTTCCCTGGGCCTCAAGCAGGTCCTTCCCGACCCCTGGGTCGGTGCCGAAGAACACTGGCCCGTCCAGAGCCTCGTCAACGGGACCGTTACCAAATTGATGGATTTCGGCGCCTTCGTCGAAATTGCTCCAGGCGTCGAGGGGCTGATTCCCATCAGCGAATTTACCTATCTCAAACGCATCAAACACCCCAGCGAGGTTCTCTCCGTCGGCGATAAGGTCAATGTCCGCGTCATGAGCGTCGATGTGCCGCGTAAACGCATCAGTCTCTCGCTTAAGCAGGTGGGCGACGATCCGTGGATGGGCGCTTCGGCACGCTGGCCCGTTCAAACCATCGTTCAGGGAACCGTCAAACGCATCACCGACTTCGGGGCTTTTGTCGAACTCACTCCCGGCGTCGAAGGGCTTGTCCACATCAGTGAAGTCAGCGACGCCCGCGTCCGCTCGGTTCGCGATGCCCTGCAGGAAGGCCAGAGCGTCCAGGCGAAGGTGCTGGAAGTGGATGAAGAAAATCATCGCATCAGCCTTTCGATCAAACAGGTTCGCTCCATGCCCGAATATACCGGCGAGATCGCTGAAGAAACCGCTCAGACTTCCGAACCTGCCGCTGCTCAGCAGCCGAAACGGAAAAAACCACTCAAAGGCGGGTTTTAACCCCCGGGTGTTGGTGAGAACAACTTGAAAATCGCCCCCAAGCGGTCCCTGCGCCTGGTGAAATCCAAAAGGGGCGCCGGAGCAAGGGGCTTACTGGAAAAGGGCGATCAGTATATACAAACCAATCGCGACGGCGATCATTCCGCCCACAATCGTCAGCCATAGCAGAAGCGCCGCCACCGGCAGCGCTCGAAGGTCTTCGAGTTTGGTGGCCTTGTAAACAATCGAAATTCCCAGCGTCAACGGCAAGAGCATCCATAACCGGGAACCGTCAAATAACATGGGCGTCAGCAACGGCATGGCCATAATCAATCCAAAAATCGTCATCATGATCGTGCCCCCTTGCTGTTGGAAATGGGTGACATGGGTTTTACCATGCTATGGCAACGATCGATCGCATCGAGCACGACCAGAAGGTTGAGCAATCCGGCCACCCCGGCATAGATCGTTGCCAGGTCCAGTGTCTTGCCATACGAAGCGACGGCTCCGGGCAACTGTCCGATCAGCAACGCCAGCAGGGTATAACTCCCGGCGAAAATTTCCGCAAAAAACCAGGCGGTGTTGGTTTGAAGGTTCACCGTGCTAAGCGCCCCCCCGACCCAGATTCCCGTTCCGAAAAGCAGGGTAATGACGATGAAATAAATCCACGCCCGCTTGCGCTCGCCGATATACCAATGACCGGCGCCCGGAATCAGCCACGCCAGGAGCACCGTCAATCCGATATTTTTTTCATTTTCTTCAGACAACGCCATGTCCGATCTCCTTTTTACATTCCTGAAAACGGGCAACCGCCGCCGTCGCCGCATGAACCGCCCATCTGGCAGGGCGAAGCACCGTGCCGGCAACCGGCATCGCACGTATGGCCCGAACTGCCCACGCCAAACGCGCTTAATTGCTGTCGGGCAGTTGCGCCGCAGGCAGGACACTTCTCTTTCGAGTCGGTCATCATTTTGGATTTGAGCAATTCAAACCGATGATGACATTTTTCGCATTCATATTCGTATATAGGCATATTCCGCTCCCTAAATGTTCAACATATCCTCTTTATTATTACGAAGAAACGCCGCCGTTTCAACCATTGCGGAAATATCTTTTATCGCCGCCGACTGCAAGACTTTATTGTGCCAACTGCTGATAAAGGCGAATCACCTGCGCCCGATAGATACTCTGGGAGCAATTCTGGGCGATCGATCGACTGGTGTTTTCGATGAGGGCCGTTCGCAGCGGCGCATCGTTCATCAGCTTGTAAAGTCCGCAGGCAAATCGCCGCGACATCGGCTTGCCGGCATCGCGATAAGTCTGGTCCGCTACGAGCAATTCCGCCGGTTCGGCGAACGTATTGCCCACCACGGGAACCGATCGCCCCCACGCTTCGATCACATGCAGCGATTCGGCAAAATCGCCGCGGACCTGGACCATATAATCGCATGCCCCGATGGCAGAACGAATATCCCAGTCTTCCACGATCCGAAGAATGGGTTTGGCAATGGTTTTCTGGGCAAGATGGTAACACCGGTCCAGCCGGTCCCGATTAAACCCGCTGATGACGATGCGAAGTCTCGGCTCGATACGCTCGACTATTCCGCAGGCCACCAGACCCTGAAAAACATCTTCAAGCTTGCCTTCAATCGGCACAAACACACAAATGCTCTGCGGGTCCAGGTCCATTCCCTGCCGAAACGCCAATCGATCCGAGACCTGTCGTGATTTTTCAAAAAGCGGATAAATCCGATGAACGCCTTTGCACCTGGGAACCTTCGCCCCAGCCCAGCGAGCCAATCGGTCCGATCCGCATACCAATGTCAAATCCATGAATTCCGACGCCACCTGAAGACTCGCCAGATGTCGATCGTTCTGGAAAAAAATCATCGCCGCCACCGGCAGATGTTTCCTGCTGCCCAGCAGAGCCGCTCGAACTTGTTCAATGGCTTCGAGGTCCCAGCAAACCACCAGATCGGGCGACCAATGCTTCATCAATTTGCGAAGCGTCCGCGCGGCGGTCAGATTCAACTCAAATTCGCGTCCCAGACGAACCACCGGACGAAGAATCTCCCGCTCAAGGAGCTTGGCGGTTCGAGATTCGCCCGCCGCGATTTCCTGCTCGATCAATTCCTCGGGCAAAACGCGATATTGTCCGCCAAGCTGACCCAAAAGTCCGGGCGACCCGTTTCCGCCGATTACATGTAATAATTTCCACTTTGTCATCTTAATCCGAGTTATTTCCGCGATGGCACAACCTGCAATGGGCGTTTCGATTGACGATCGTGTTGCGCCGCACTCGCAGTTGCCATAAATCTATGCTAATGTATTCGCTCGGGCAAGAATTATCCAGCCCGGCGGACTGCTTTTTCAAAAGATATTTGACGGCCTCGTTCGCCTGAATCCCTCCGACAATCATCGGCGTGGCAGGTCCGACCGGAAAAGGCCTCACGGGCGTACAATCACTCGGCTGCATCGGCCCAAACACGCATTCGAGACACGCACCGCCTCGACGAACCAGCATCACCGTCCCCATCATCCCTGCGCATCCCCCATACATCCAATCCTTCCCCGCCGCAACCGCTGCTTCGTTAAGAAAATATCGGCTGGGAATGTTGTCCGTCGCGTCGATCACCAGATCAGTCCCTTGAAACAACGCCCCGATATTTTCTTTCCCCACTCGCAAGACTTTCGACTCTACACGCACCGAAGAATTGATGACCGAAAGTTTTCGTGCCGCCGTTGTCGATTTAAACTCGCCAAGATCACTTTCGTCGAACAAAATCTGCCGATGCAAATTACTGAGTTCTATTTTTTCATCGTCGTAAAGGGTCACTTCGCCCACACCGCCGCGAACCAGCACCTGCCCGATCGCGCAGCCCAGTCCGCCACTGCCCACAATGACCACTTTCGACGCCGCAAGCTTCTCCTGCCCCGTTCGCCCGATTTGCTCCAGCATCATCTGCCGCGAATATCGCATCAACTTGTCGTGAGAAAAATCTTCCACAAATTAGCCCTTGATTATCCTCTCTAACGGAAATACTGTATTGTATCAAATGGCAAAATCAAAACAAACAATTGATTTAAATCATAAAATGCAGCCCTGGCTTCAGGCAGGACTCATGCTTAGTTATTGGTGTTCCGCAAGCTGTGAATTCTGCTACGTCAGTTCCTGCCCGGCGCACAACTTCTGGACCTCGCCCGATCAAATCGTCGACCGATGGAAACAACTCGACGACCTGGCCGCTCGATACAACGCGCGTGTCAAAATTCACCTCACAGGCGGCGAAGTGTTCGGAAACTGGGACCTGCTCGTCGATGTCCTCGAACGCGCCCGCCGGGCCGAGTTGCCCCCCGTAGACAAAATCGAAACCAATGCCTTCTGGGCCGACACCGACGCCGTTGTTCGCCGGCGCCTGACCGTCTTAAAAAATCTCGGTGTAAAACTACTGACCACCGACGCCGATATTTTTCATCAGCAATTCGTCCCCATCGATTATGTCCGCAGGCTTGTCGAAATTACCCGCGAAATTCTTGGCCCGGACGCCGTCCGCGTACGCTGGCGAGATTTTTACAACGCCGCGCTGGAAAATAACCTCGATGTGAACAATTTGTCCCCGCAGCAATTGCGCGAACTTCAGATCGATGCCCTGACTCACGGCAGAGAACGCTTCAACGGTCGAGCCGCCGTTCTGGCGTCAAAACTGCTCCAGGGTAAATCGCCCGAAACCTTCATCGGCGACTGCTGCGACAAGGGAATCCTCCGGAGCAAACACGTTCACATCGATCCTTACGGAAATATCTTCCCCGGCACCTGCTGTGGCCTGATTCTCGGCAGCACGCTTTGTGAAAATATTGCCGACGTCTACGATTGGCTCGACACCAACGGTCCCACGGGACCCATCCTCGAAACTCTCACCACCCAAGGCCCCGCGGCACTGGTCGATTTCGCCCGGCGATATGGCTTTACGCCGTTACCCAATGGATATGTCTCCAAGTGTCAGCTTTGCTATCACATCCGATCCACACTTTATGGAGCAGGTCAATTCAAAAAATGGCTCGGCCCCGAGCAAACCTATCCACCAATCGAATGGTGATCTTATACGCTTTTGATTCGGTCGTGTCGTAACATCACAAATATCAAAACTTTGGTCGCCGACCCTGCCGAACCAACAACGCTCCTAAATTAGAGCGTACCAGAACCGTCTAAGGAGAGAAAAATGTGAAATATCGTATGCTTTCTTTCCCACATTCCGAAACAACACAGAACTTAAACCAGGAACGCATCCGACCTGATTAAGGAGAAGAATTCATAAAATACGTGTTCTGCCGTTCTCAAACTTCGAAACGACGACAAAATTAAATCAAAAACGTATTATCCCTTTTATTGGAAAATTGACCGAAACCGTCGTCTCAATGGTCCGTTCTCTCCTCCCGACTCGCTCGTTTCTTCCTCAATCCGCCGGCACACATTTCCCCTTCGCCCACTTCCTCAGCGACGAAATCGCCTCGCCCATCGTCACCGACAAAGGTGGCGATTCCCGTAACGCTTCGATCACATCCTCCGTCGTCAACTCACGCTTCATCCCAAAAACCTTGTGCAATCCCGAAACAATCCCCTGCTCGATCTCCGCTCCACTATATCCTTCAGATACCTGGGCCAACTGCTCCAGGTCGAACTTCTCAGGATCGCGCTTCCGTTTCTTCAAATGAATCTCGAAAATTTCCTTCCGCATAGTCGTGTCCGGAAGATCGACAAAGAAAATCTCGTCAAAGCGCCCCTTACGCAAAAGCTCCGGCGGAAGTGCCTCAATATCGTTCGCCGTCGCCACCAGAAAAACCGGTGCCTCGTGCTCCTGCATCCACGTCAACAGCGATCCAAACATCCGCTGAGAAAGCCCACCGTCCGTGCTTCGACTCGCCGCCGAGGCAAACCCCTTCTCGATCTCATCGATCCACAGCACAATCGGCGCCATCCGCTCCGCCTGCCGAAGCGCATCCCGCAATCGTCGCTCCGACTCTCCAATATATCGATCATACAACGCTCCAGGATCAAGCCGAAGCAAAGGCCTATGCCACGCCGTCGCGATCGCCTTCGCGCATAAACTCTTCCCTGCCCCCTGAACGCCCAGCATCAAAACCCCTCGAGGCGTGTCGATCCCAAACGCCGCCGCCTCTTCTCCCGTCGCGTCCTGCCGAGACTTAAGCCAACGCTTAAGCCTCCTGAGCCCCCCAATCTGCTTCAAATCCACCGGCGTCTCAATATACTCCAGCAAACCCCCGCTATGAATCACCTGCCGCTTACCCGCCAAAATCCGATTGATATCGTCCGAATTAAAACACAAATCCTCCGACACCGTATCAATAATAATCTGCTGCGCCTGTCGGGCCGAAAGACCCTGCAAATTCCGAATCACCGTCTTCAACGCATGCCGGGTAATATCGATCTTGATCGGATTTTCCTTATGAAATTCCCGTAACGTCTCAAGTAAGATCCGCTCCAACTCTGCTTCGTCCGGAAGCGAAAGCTCGAATCGGGTCGAACACCCCGAGACCACCGCCGGCAAATGATCCTGATGATCGATCAACACCAGCATCCCTCCGCCCTGCGCAAACAAATCGATCATTTCCCGAAGCATCCTCAGCGTTCGAGCATCTTTCAAATGCTCCGCCAAATCCAGCATCACGCAAATCGAATTATTCTCACGCACTCCCAGATAATACAATGCCGCCGCCGGATGTTCCGTCTCCGATACCGGCATCCCATCGTCACGATGCCCGTCACGCACGCCGCGGTTCACCGACCAGACCCACATCGACTTATTCTGCCGTTCTGCCGCCCGGCGAACCAACTCAACCGCGTCCGATTCCTCATACGTCACAATCGAAACACAACAGTGCCGGGCACGAATAAGTTGTTCCAGACGTTGAAGGTCATCCATAACGATCGTATCCTCTCATGATTTTTTGATGTTCAGCCACATTCGCAATTCTATCATCACCCGCCTCTTCCCATCAAGAATTCCAAAACTTAATTTTGTGTAAACCACATCAAAACATACCACCACCCTCTCTCTTCGTCATCTCCACTCAAACTGAATCCCCCATCTCCTGAATTTCGACGGTGCATGCCCATGGATCGCCTTCTGCATGATCCAATCACGTCGAATCATGACGATCGGGTTGTGTCTGTCATGACAAGTTCACCAATGTGAAAAATCAAAAAATAGATTTCCGTCTGCGCGAGATGACAAGGGCACACGACGCTGCATGTCGTCGAAATTTTTGGGTTTCCCAGGAGTTTATCCCCGTGAAGACGGAGACGATTAAGAAAATGCGATTGATTTTGCGTTCTTCGACAGAAGTTTTAGAAAAATCTGTGTGCATCCGTTCACTCTGCGTGCGCATCGCCCAGAAATTATTGTTTCAAGAAAATTGCTATAGCGTGCAATGGTCAAAAACTTTGTTAAAGTCTTGCGGCCTGAGCGGCAAATGAGTAAAATTTTAAAAAGCATTAAAGTACAAATTTCAGCAAGAAAAACAACGTTTAAACGTCAAGGTAGAAGGTCTGACTTGAATTTTCGTCTATAACTGCTGTCGAAAAATCCAAAACCAAGCGTCGTTTTACACATTTTATGAGTTTAAACGCTTTGGCGTGTTTTTTGCACTGTACTTTTCTTTTCGCATTAAAAGATTTATGAAAAATTTGAAAGCAGATAAAAATGAACACATCATTGGATTGCATCCCCTGCATTATTCGTCAAGCATTGGAAGCAGCACGATTTATGACAACGGATGCCTCCGTTCATGAACAAACAATTCGCGAAGTTTTGACTTTTACCGCAACCATGGATTTAAATCTATCACCTCCAGTGGCTGCTCAGCGGATTCACCGGCGATTACGGGAAATTCTCGGCGAAGATGATCCCTATCGTGATGTTAAAAATCAATTTAACCGTATGGCGAAGGACCTGCTTCCCGAACTATCCGCTCAGATAAAAACATCAACAGACCCACTGGCGACTGCTGTTCGATTGGCCATCGCCGGTAATGTAATCGACTTGGGTGTGAATGGAAACATCTCCGAGTCTCAAGCCCACCATGCGATGATGAACACCATGTCCGAACCTTTCTGGGGTGATCTGGATGAGTTCCGACGGACAATCTCCGACGCTAAAGATATTTTGTATCTGGGAGACAATGCCGGCGAAATTATATTCGATGCATTACTTTTGAAACATCTTAAAACCATGGCTAATAAAATCACCTTTGCTGTACGCGGAGGACCGATTCTTAATGATGCGACAATGCCCGACGCCGAGTTTGCGGGAATTTGCGATCTTGTCGAGGTCATTGACAATGGCTCCGACGCACCTGGTACAATCCTTGATGATTGCAGTGATTCATTTCAAAAGCGATTCAATGAGGCAGGTCTGATCCTAGCCAAAGGGCAGGGAAATTACGAGACACTCAGCGACGTCAATGCCAACATTTTTTTCCTATTTAAAGCAAAATGCCCAGTTATTGCAAGCCAAGTCGGACAGCCGGTAGGAACC
>JAAZAW010000223.1 GCA_012514125.1 Phycisphaerae bacterium
CAGCAGATCGATCAACGGCATAGCCCACTCGCGAACCCAACGATGCGCGTATTCCGAAAGATAAATCGCCGTAAGCAAACAAAGCGGCACCGCGATCACCACCGCCACACCCGTCACCCAAAGCGTCCCCATCAAAAATGGCCAGAATCCGAACAACCCTTTCATCGGCTCCCACGCCGATGAAAACAACAAAGTCGCAATCGACTCGCTCGACAAAATAGGCCAGGCCTTAACGAGCAACCCCCCCGCCACAAAAAATACAATCAGTCCTGACGCCAACGCCAGCACCATCATCATCCGACCAGCCAGTATGTCTTTCAATCGTCGCAGTTGCATAACTTCTTCGTAGGATGGGCTCTGCCCATCATCTTCTCTTTATACTTTCTTCCAACTTCCAACTTTTAAACTAATCAACCTTCTTCAACTCTTCTCCCAACTTCTTCTCATCAACCTGAATATACCCCGCCTGATCGACAAACTTCTGTCCATCGGTCAAAATCCACTTCAAAAATACGATCACTTCTTTCTTTTTCGGCTTACCGCCGCTCACCAGATACAAATCTCTCGCCGGCGGCGAAGGATATTTTCCTGCCGCAATCGCTTTCGTCAGTTCTTCCCGCGTATCGTAAAAATTCTCATCCTTGTCGATCTTACCATTGCCATTCACATCGATCGGTAAAATCCTGAGTCCGGCCATCGGCTTTTTTGTTTTGGCGTCATAAGCAAAATTCACATTATTATATCCGATCCCCAGCGGGTCCTTCTTCACCGCCTCGCCGATACCCGGATCGCCGAAAATACCGTTGCCGCCCAGGTCCTCTTGATGGCCGCCGAGATAACCCGCCCACGTCTCCGCCGCGCCGCACGCGTCCGACCGTGTATAATAATTTAATCGATGCCTGGAATTTGTCCCCAGCGCCCGGCCCCAGGTGTCGATCGCCTCGTCCACCCATATTTTCCTGAAAATATCCTTCGTCAGCCCCTTCGTCATAATCGTCGCGAGTTCCGGATTTTTTTCATTAATCACCGGTACGACCGCATCTTTCACCACCGCCAGACTCCACGCCCCTTTTTTCACTTCCTCAGGATGAATATCCCGCGAAACCATGCCCAGATCGACCACACCCGAAATCGCATCCGCCATTCCCTTGCCCGCCCCGCCGGCGGAAATATCGATCCGAACATCCGGCGCGATCTTCTTGAACTCCTGCTGCCAGGTCACCATCATCGGATACAGCGCCCACGCCCCCGAAACGCTGATTTTTCCTTTAAGCGTTTTCGCCGGCTCTTCCGCAGGTTTGGTCGTCTGTCCAAAAACGGGCAGTCCCATCACCATCGCCAGATTCACTATCGCCATGATCGTCATTGTACGCATCAATAACTCCTTTATGAAGTTTCTAAGCCTAAACACTCTTGGTGGAGTGTTAGTCTACTCTACCAAGAGTGCTGCGTCAAGTCTTTCATCGCCATTGCCAAATGATTTTTATCTCGCTATAGTATTTCTTTTTCGAGTTATTTTGGAAACAACCCCAGATGGACCGATGGAAATTATCGCTGCGAACGCAATTTATGCTCTTTCTGATCGCTGTCGCCTGCATGTCGATGTCGGCGGGCATTCACGATTCCATTTTTAATAATTTCCTCTCGGATATCTTTCATCTTCAAGCCGGCACGCGAGGCTGGTTGGAACTACCCCGCGAGTTGCCCGGTTTTTTGGTCGTGATCATGGCGGGCGTGCTGGCGGCCCTTCCCATTAACCGGGTGGGCGCGATCGGCGGCGTGCTGTTCATGCTCGGCATGATCGGAATGGCGACACTCGGCAGGTCCTTCGGCCCGATGGTCGCGGTCATGATGATCGGAAGCGCAGGCCTGCACCTGCTCCAGCCTGTCACCCTCTCCATCGCCGTAGCCACCGGCAACGCCAAAAGCAGAGGAAAACGCATCGGACTGATCGGTGCCCTCGAAACCACCGGTGTGGTCATTGGAACAAGTTTCGTCTGGTTCTTTTTTGATAAAGTCAATCCGCAATATACCTTAGGCTTCACGCTCGCCGCCGTCGGCGGAGCGATGGTGGCGATTATTTACCTGACGATCAATCTCAAACACATGCATCAGCCCCGCGCAAGAATGGTTATTCGCAAAAAATACTCCCTCTATTATATTCTGGAGCTGCTTTTCGGCGCCCGCAAACAGATTTTCTTAACTTTTGGCCCGTGGGTACTGATCAAAGTCTACCATCAGCCCGCCAACTCCATCGCCAGCCTGCTCATGATCGCCGCCCTGATCGGTATCGTCTTTAAACCCCTCGCAGGCATGGCTATCGACCGCTTCGGCTCGCGAAAAGTCCTCGTCTTCGACGCCCTGACGCTGATCTTCGTTTGCCTGGGTTACGGCTATGCCTTGCGCATTGCTGAACAAAGCACAGCCGAACTGATCGCCAAGAGTTGCTTCATCGCCGACAATCTTCTGTTCGCGTTGGGTTCCGCCCGCGCGGTTTACGTCTCACATTTGACAGATTCACATCAGGAATTGACTTCGACACTGGCGATGGGCGTCTCGATCAATCATATCGTCTCGATGCTGATCCCCGCCGTCGCCGGTTTCGTCTGGCTGACCTTCGGCTACGAAAAAGTCTTCCTCTCCGCCGCCGTCTTATCCATCATCGTCGCCGTTGTTGCCGGTTTCATCCCGGCTCATAAAAAAATGATCGAAGAAAAAATCAAACCGGCGTAATATGTTTTTTGATTTAATCTTCTCGTCGTTTCGGACCCTGTTTCACCGGGCCCCGGCAAATTCTTCCTGGGGCTTAAGCTCCACCTTAACCCAGCCTGCCTTTCGTTCATCAAAGGCTTTGTAGGCGTCAATCGCTGAAGGCATGGGCTCGGTTTGCGTGATAAATTGCTGCGGATCGACGGTTCCATTTTTTACCATGTCCAACAGCCTGGGAATATATTTGCGATGATTGCAGTTGCCCATATTCACGGTGAGGTTTTTCATCATCGCCTGGCCCAGCGGGAAAAACTCGACGGTTTCCGGATAGACACCGATGATCGACAACGTGCCCGCCTTGGCCAGACATTCCACTTCCCAGATCAACGCCTGGGACGGCGCATCGCCGGGAACCCACAAATCGCCCTCAGGATGAGTTTCCGGCGCGATCTGTTCCAGTTCGCGGGCAAATTCCTTCTTTTTCGATTTTGACTGTTTGTAGGCCGGCCCCTTGTGCGGAGCCTCTGCGTCCACACCTACCGCGTCGATCACACGATCCACCCCGATGCCTCCTGTAAGCTCCAGGATAGCTTCAACCGGATCGTCCTCCTCAAAATTGATGATTTCCGCATCCTGCGATTGAGCCATCCTCAGACGGGAACTGAGTTTATCGACGGCAATAACCCTGCCGGCGCCCAGAAGAAACGCGCTGCAAATCGCAAATTGTCCCACCGGTCCGCAGCCGAAGACTGCCACCGTATCGCCATGCTTGATCTCCGCCAATGCAGCTCCGAAATAACCCGTCGGGAAAATATCCGACAGTAAAATCGCCTGATCGTCCGATACACTTTCCGGCAGTTTAACCAGCCCGACATTGGCAAAAGGCACACGGGCTTTTTCCGCCTGCAATCCATGGAATGGGCCGGTTGTCTTAGGTCCGCCGAAAAAAGCGGTTCCCGCACGTTTGCCGTTGGGATTGGCGTTATCGCACTGCGCAAAATATCCCGAACGGCAATAGGAGCAATAGCCGCAGGCGATGGTCGGAGAAATAACGACTCGATCTCCTTCTTTAAAATTTCGCACCTCCGAGCCGACTTCCTCAACGATTCCAACCCCTTCATGCCCGAGAATTGTCCCAGGTACCATTCCCGCCATAGTGCCGCGGACCATATGCAGATCGGTTCCACAAATGGCACTGGTGGTAATGCAAACAATCGCATCGGTTTTCTGCTGAATCTTCGGTTCCGAGACATCATCCAGACGAATATCGCCAACCCCATGAAAAACGATCGCTTTCATGATTTATTCCCCCCCTATAGTTTGTTGATTGACCTCTCTCTTATTTTCGCAGATCGGGAAAATTATTCAAATGAAAGTTCATGAATGTACATTCCAATGGCTGACAGAAAGTTTCGGATAATCAAAAAAGGAAGGTGTTTCATTTGCTCACGCCGTATCGCTTCGACAGACTCAGCGACCGAAATATTGATATTTTTCTACAACAGGATTAAATCAAAAACGTATTCCGGCTGAATATCCGTATTCGGCGCAACTTATTCATAGACTCATCCCACTCGCCGCTTTAATGACGTTTTGGAGCGTTTTTCTTTTTGTTTGAGTTGGTTTCGTAAGTCATTTGAAGCTTTTAATCCGGCAAGGAATAATTCGTAGGCTTTTTGATGTTCTTTCGGTACTGTTTCTATGGGGGTTGCCAAAGCAAGCAGTTCCGGCAGGGTCATTTCTTCTGATATGGCCAGTTTTTCCAGATGTTCCAGTGTAAAATTTCGATTCCCTTTAACCACATGGCTGATGAACGATTCAGTCACTGCCATTTTTCGGGCAATTTCCCGCTGCGTAAGTCCCTGTGCCTGAAGATATCTGATAACCCCTGCGGACAATGTACCTCGGTTTTTTGTTGTGGTCATGATTATTTCCTTTTGCTGACTTCTTCATATAATTCGAACCAGCACTGGTTAATCTCACCGATCAGCTCCGATAGCCCAAGCGGATTATTTTCTTTAACCGCCTTTCGAAGATCGTCCAATAGAAAAACCAGTTTTCGCTCCACGACATATTCTCCGGCGGTAATTTTGCTTTTGCCTCGCTTGCGTTGCACTTCCACCATAAAATTTGTCACCGATCGCAAAAGCGTTCCGGCTTTTTCCCGCCAATCCGTCTCACCGCCCATTTTTCGACGAAATGCACTCATCGCTGATTTCCTTAAATAAGTGTATCACAAACTTGACTTAAAGTCAACTTACTCTGGTTACCCCCGTTGAGGATTCCAGCAAAGAATTAGTGTTTCTGCAAAAAGTTCTCCAGGACCATCAGCGACCAGAGGCGGGCAGAGTGGTCGAACAAACCTGCGAGGTGCTCAGCCTGGAGGCGCATCAGGGGCATCGGTTCGATGAAACCCTGGCTGATGAGTCGGCAACGGCGGGTTAAAACCGATTCCATTTGCAGACGCAACGGCCCGCGAAGCCAATCGCCCAGCGGGACACCAAAGCCTCGCTTGGGAGCCTTTAAAAGTTCATCGGGCAGCAGGTGACCCAAGGCTTGGCGAAGTATTTTTTTGCCGTGAAATAAATCACAGCGAATGGAGGTCGGCAGGGAACGGGCGAATTCCAGTAGGGAGCGGTCCAGCATGGGGCTGCGGGTTTCGATCGAGTTGGCCATCGAGGCGCGGTCGATTTTGACGAGAAGGTCGCCCGGCAGATAAGTCTTTATGTCACAGGTGTTTGCCTTTTCGATCATGCTTGAGGTATCGGTTTGGCTCTCGAGACACAGAGCCAGGATATCGGGGTGTGTTTTTAAGTGCGACTTTAACTCCTCACCTAGCAAAGAGTTAAGGTGA
>JAAZAW010000224.1 GCA_012514125.1 Phycisphaerae bacterium
AGATAAGAATAAAAAATATTTTTAATTTTTTTTATTTTTGCCCAAGCGGCCTGGACAAAAAATCTGAAAGATGAAAACTCGACGATTATTTTTACGAATTTGCATCTATTTTCATGTTTATTTCATCCGGCCATAGAAATCTCTATAGAGATCTCTAGAGATTTCATAGAGATCCCTATAGAGATCTCTATGAGGGGGGTTGAAAACGTGAGATGAAAATTCGTCGCAATTATTCTGCAATTTGCGCCAGATTTTGCAAATCCGACAGTGATGATGTTATATGTCAAGTACAAGTATTAAAAAAGGGAGTTTTTTCATTTCGGAAATTTCTCGGAAATTTCGCCCGGACACCCCAAAAAGCGAAAAAGTCGATCGACAAATTGAATAAGTCGATCGACAAAACGGAAAAGACGATCGACAAATTGGAAAAGTCGATCGACAAAACGGAAAAGTCGATCGACAAATTGGAAAAGTCGATCGACAAAACGAGAAAGTCGATCGACAAATTGGAAAAGACGATCGACAAATCGGAAAAGACGATCGACTTTTTCGAAAGTACGATCGACAAAATGGAAAAGTCGATCGACTTTTTGCCTTTGCCGATCAACTTTTGACGATATTCGATCGAATTATTGTCTTTGTCGGTCGGTTTTTGATCCATCATACACCCCATCCAGACCCGAGAGCGCAACAATTTTACATCCGAGACGGCACTCCAATGCCTTGTTTGATGTCACGAATGCTATCCAAGAATCAGTGGAGCCAATCCCCATGTAAATTCCATCGATAGAATCAGCGGAACTTCGATTATTTCCCTTAATTGCCACTCGATCGGCATTTATTCTTTCTTTTATGGCTAAAGCAAATTACTCTTTTTCTTCCCTTGCGATGACATACACGGCTTGCTCCGCCAGGAAATTGTCCAGCAGGGGAATCCGCAGGCCGTTCTTACTCAGAGCCACCTTTTGAATTATCTTTGCGCCGATCCGACGGCAAAAATCTTCAAAGTCCTTGAGCGACAGGAATCGAATGCGTTCGGTCCTGTACCATGCCTCGGGCATATAGGAGGTGATCGGCGCCCGGCCTTTGATCAAAAATTGTATGCGTGCCTGCCAGGAGGCGAAGTTGGGAAAACTCACAATCGCGATCTTCCCGATCCGCAGCATTTCATTGAAGACCTGTTCGGGTTGCTGAACCTCGGGCAATGTCTGCGAAAGGATAATATAGTCGAACGTATCATCCGGATATTTCGGCAAGCCTGTGTTCAGATCGTGCTGGATTACCGTCACCCCTCGGCGAACGGACTCCACGATCCGATCCTGCTGAATCTCGATACCTCTGCCGTCGATCGCCAGACGTTCCGCCAGGATTTGCAACAGCGAACCATTGCCGCACCCAAGGTCCAGCACGGAACTGTTCGGACGAATCAGCTCTTCGATGACCGGATATTCATGCCGGGTTCCGTTGATGTGCTTCACCGGATTTTCCACCAGTGGAGCCACCGCCTGACCGGTACGCCGGTAACGATAGATCGATTCAAGAAACCCCCCGAGGATATCGCCCAGAACTTTTTCTTCCAGCAAAAACGCATCATGCCCGTAGGGCGACTCGATATTGCAATAGGTGACATCTTTGTTGCTCGCCAGCATCGCCCGAACCATCTGTTCCGAATGCGAGGGTGGAAAAAGCCAGTCGCTCGAAAAACTTATCACAAGAAAACGAGATTGAATGTTCGCAAATGTCTGTTCCATCGAGCCGAAAGATGCGGTCAGATCGAAATAATCGATGGCCTTGGTAATATAGAGATAGCTGTTGGCGTCGAAACGCTCGACAAAACGCCGGCCCTGATAATCGAGATAGGTCTCAACGGAAAATTCGCTTTCGAGTTCATATTTATAGTTGTCGGCGTTACGAAGCGTCCGCCCGAACTTTTTATGCATCGAATCTTCCGACAGATATGTAATATGTCCGATCATTCGCGCTATCGCCAGGCCCCGCCCGGGGGAAGCCTTTCCATAATATTCCCCCGCGCAAAAATTCGGATCCGCCGCAATCGCGTTTCTGCCGACGGCGTTAAAGGCAATTGCCTGTGCGGAAAGCCGTGTCGTCGTCGCGATCGGCACCGCCGCCGCCACCCTGTCGGGATATCGAATCGCCCATTCCAGGACCTGCATCCCGCCCATGGATCCCCCGATAACCGCCAGCAGCCGACTGATACCCAGGTGAGACACCAGTTCCTTTTGCACCCGCACCATGTCCGCAATGGTGATCACCGGAAATCCCAGCCCCCATTTCTTTCCCGTCGCAGGATTGATCGAACCCGGCCCCGTCGTGCCCTTGCAGCCGCCGAGAACATTCGAACAAATCACGAAATATTTATTGGTGTCGATACCCTTGTCCGGACCGATCATGTTATCCCACCAGCCGGGCTTGGGATCGTCGGCGTGATGAACGCCCGCGGCGTGGGCGTCACCACTTAAGGCGTGACAAATCAAAATAGCGTTATCGTGTTGCGGTGAAAGCTCGCCATAGGTTTCATACGCCACAACGACCGGCCCGAGCGTCTGCCCGCAATCGAGCTTAAGCTCGTTGGGCTTTTCAAACAATGTCACCGATTGTGTCTTGACAATACCGACCGATGTATCCATAGACCTGTTTAACCCTATTGAACTTCAAAATTTATTTCGCCGCCTTACTCAGCGCCTGATCCAGATCGGCCAGGATATCCTCGATATCTTCCGTGCCGATGGAAATCCGAATAAAATCGTCGCCGACGCCCGCCGCGCTTCGGCTCGCGGTGTCCAGTTGTTGATGCGTCGTACTCGCCGGATGAATCACCAGCGTTTTGCAATCGCCGATATTCGCCAGGTGCGAACAAAGTTTGACCGATTCGATAAATTTCACCGCCGACTGATAGCCGCCCTTGATGCCGAACCCAAAAACCGATCCGAATCGATTTTTGAAATATTTCAATGCGTTGGCGTGCGTTGGATGATCTTCCAGGCCTGCATAATTCACCCAGCTTACGCGAGGATCGTTCTTGAGCCATTTCGCCACCGACATCGCGTTTTCACTGTGTCGATCGAGTCGAAGTGTAAGCGTTTCAAGACCCTGCAAAAACATCCATGCGTTAAACGGCGACATGCATGCGCCCATATCCCGCAGAATCTGGCATCGGGCCTTGGCGATATACGCCGAATTCCCGAATTTCTCCACATATTTGACCCCGTGATAACTCTCATCCGGTTCGGTCAGCTCGGGAAATTTCCCATTCGCCCAGTTCAATTTGCCGCTATCGACAATGGCTCCGCCGATACTCGTGCCATGACCGCCGATGAATTTTGTGCAACTGTAAACCGCGATATCGATACCGTGTTCGAAAGGTTTAAATACCGCAGGCGTCAAGACTGTATTGTCGCACACCAGCGGAATGCCCGCGTCGTGGGCGATCTTCGCAATGGCCTCAAAATCGCCGACATCATTCTTCGGATTGCAAACGCTCTCAATAAAAATCAAACGCGTTTTCGAGTTGATGGCCCGTTTGAATTCCTGGGGTTTTGTGACATCGACAAATTTTACTCCGATGCCCATCCGCTTGAAGGTATGAGCAAAAAGTGTCACCGTGCCGCCGTAAAGAGCACTCGCCGCCACGATATTCTGACCGGCCTGGGTAATGTTAAGCACCGCCCCCGTAATCGCCGCCATGCCCGAACTGAACGCCAATCCGCCCACACCTCCATCCAACGCCGCAAGTCGATCTTCCAGCACACCCGTGGTTGGATTTCCCAGCCGGGTATAAATTTGACCCGGTTCTTCCAGGGCGAACAATCGCGCGGCATGTTGCGTATTTCGAAAGACAAAACTCGTCGTCTGGGCGATCGACACCGCTCGTTCTCCGCTCGGGCCGATCTCCTGCCCGGCATGAATCCCCAACGTACCTGTTCTCCAATGTTTTTTTGCCATGGCTCGACTCCCTTATCCTGAAAATCAGGAAAATTTTTATGTTAACTAAATTTCAATATATTGAAAAAAAGTTTAACCTGCAAGTAATTTTCATCGCCTTTGACGATCAAAAAACAATGTGAAAATGTCGCCCCCGGTTGAACAAGGCATAAAAAAACCCGGCCTGAAAGTCCGGGTTTCATCGAAAGAAAAAAATCGTTATAATTTGTCGGTTAATCTTTCATATTGATGGCTTCGATGGGGCATTCATCGACACAAATGCCACATTCGGTGCAAACACTCTCATCGACACCGGCTTTGCCGGTGTCATCCATACTGATGGCTTGAGCCGGACAAGCTTCGACACAGGATTCGCAACCGGTACATTTTTCTTTGTCAACACATGCGGGCATGACTCGCTCCTTCTTAAAAAACTCAATCTTTCAATGCCGATGAACCCCTTGG
>JAAZAW010000225.1 GCA_012514125.1 Phycisphaerae bacterium
CAAAAACAAGACTAACCTTCGAGGCCGGTTTTTGTTCCAACCGTCGCCGTGGTTGATGCTGCGCGCTACAATCCGAATCTTTCAAGAAAAAGGAGTCTCGACGGTCCTTGTTTTGACCTGCCCCCCCCGAATATCGAAAGACAGCAATTGCCGTGCCGAACAGAATTGGGAGATAGTATAATTCTTCCTGCAAACCAAATCCAATCTTGGAAAACCAATTTTTTTCGATACAATAAAACCATGACCGCATTGAAAAAAGACATGAAAATCATATTTTTCGGGACCGGCGACCTTGGCGTGCCAACCCTGAATCGCCTGATCGACCTGGGCCTCGAACCCTTGCTCGTGATCACCGCGCCCGACAAACCCGCAGGCAGGGGCCTTAAGCTTTCTCATTCACCAATCAAGGAAGTCGCCCTGCATGCCCGGTTGCAAATCTATCAACCCGAAAAAGTCAACGACCCTGAAGTCGTTGATAAGCTTCGACAATACCATGCCGACATCGGCATCATCATCGCCTATGGCCAAAAAATCGGCTCGGTCCTTATCAATGTCTTCCCGCTCGGGATCATCAACCTCCATGCCTCGTTGCTCCCGAAATATCGCGGCGCCGCTCCGATCAACTGGGCCATCATCAACGGCGAACAGGAAACAGGCCTCACCGTCATGCAGATCAACGAACAAATCGACGCCGGTCAGGTCCTCAACCAGGTCTCCATGCCCATCGACCCGATGATCCGGGCCGACGAACTTTACACCCAACTCGCCCAACTCGGTCCTGACCTGATGGTCAATACGCTCGAACAAATTCAACATGGCACCATCTCGCCCATGAAACAGGACCCTCAAAAAGTCACCAAAGCGCCCAAACTCTCGAAATCACTGGCGATAATCGACTGGACCTTGCCCGCGGGAATGATCGTCGACTTCATTCGAGGCCTCTGGCCCTGGCCGGCCGCGACAAGCCATTATCTTTCCGCCTCAGGAAAATCCATCCCCGTCGCCTTCGCACAAAGCCAGGCCCTTCGCGAAAATCTTCCCGCCCATGTCGAACCGGGCACGATCCTTGACGACTTTACCCTCGCCACCGGCGCCGGAAAATTAAAAATCCTCGAAATCAAACCCGCCGGTTCCAAACTGATGACCTGGCAGGATTTCATCAATGGCCGGCGAGTCAAGCCGGGGGATAAATTTGTCTCGCTTGAAAAAAATATCCATGAAAAAAGCATCTGCCGTTGATAAATTCAAAATTGCAACCACAACCGGTCTGCCCGCGCGTTTTCTGGCAACCGAAACGCTTCTGGATCGCTCGAAAAACATCCTGCCCACCGACCGAATCTGGACACTGGCCGAACGCTACCAAATTCCTGCCCGCGAACGTCCCTTCGCCTTCGATCTGCTCACCGGCGTTATCAAACGACAAGCAAGCCTGAACCACCTGATCGAAATATTCAGCGGCAGGGCACTAAGGCAAATTTCGCCCGTCCTGCGAACGATTCTCCAGATCGGACTCGATCAGCTGTTCTTCGAAGACGCCGTCGCCGATTTCGCCGCCGTCGATACCTCCTGTGAGCTTACCCGTTGCTATCTGGGCCGACGTCCCGTTGCTTTCGTCAACGCAATCCTGCGAAAAATTCAGCGTGCCCTCCAAACCCGCAACGTGCCGGTAACCCCGGCAAACGCCCAACGCGTCCTTCCGGTTCATCTGGACCTGGGCATCGAATTCAATCAGCCCATCCTGCCTTCGCCCGACAATCCGGTAGACTATCTGTCGCTGGCTTATTCATTTCCGGCCTGGCTGATCAAACGCTGGCTTCAACGCTGGACCTTTCATGATTTAAAACCGATTCTCGCCGCCGCCAACGCTCGTCCCTCGTTGATCGTGCGCCCCAATCCATTGAAAATTTCTCTCGAAGGACTAGCCGAACTCCTGACCGCGGAATCCTGCAAAATCAGAATCCTGCCCGACGATGGGGCGATCCTGTTGCTCGAACATCCGCCGATTTCCCAACTCGATGCCTTCGCTCAGGGCTTCTTTCAGGTTCAGGACGTTACCGCCATGGCGTTGGCCAAAAAACTTGATGTCAAACCCGGCATGAAAATTCTCGACCTCTGCGCAGGTCTGGGAACCAAAACCACCCAGCTTGCGGAACTCAGCGGAGATCGCGCCCAAATCGTCGCCAGCGATCTGTCGCCGGCGAAACTCGAAAAATTAGAGCAAAATGCCGCTCGTCTGGGGCTAAAATCCATAAAGACAGTCCCGCTCGAAGACGTCGGCCAAGGCTTTGATGTGGTGGTCCTTGATGTTCCCTGCACCAACACAGGCGTCTTTGACCGCAGGCCCGAAGCTCGCTGGCGAATCCGGGAAAGCGATTTTCAAACGTTTACCACATTAAGCCTTGAATTATTAACAAAAAGTATAAATTACATTAAGCCAACAGGGCAAATCGCCTTCAGCACCTGCTCCATTGACGAAGAAGAAAACACGCAACTCATCCATAAATTCTGTAAGGAGAAAAACTTTATCCTCCAAAACGAACACCTGCAATTGCCGAAAATCGATCCAGACACCCATCGGGTCGTCCAGACTGGCGGCTATCGTGCTTTTCTTTTCAAGAGCCGAAACAAAAATGACGATAAAAAATAAATGAAGGTCCAATAATTTCTTATTGAAGGAGCGAAAAAGATGCGTATGACTCTGAAATTGACTATGGTTTTACTGGCAGTGGTGATTACCGGCTGTAATGAAGAATTCACGGATGCACTATTGCAGGGCGCCGGACCGGTCGTTACCGATGCCATCAATGCGCTGATAGCGTCGTTACTTCCTGCCGCAGGCTAAATAAATAAACTATAGTAAAAATTGAAAAGCGACATTGTTCGCTTTTCAATTTTTTATTTTTACACTGGCTTGCTTAAATTATAATGTACACTAATTAATAAGCAACGCAGGCAAATTTTTAAGTTCAATTTCCTCTTCCCGAATCTGCGGATTTTTCTTGAAAGGGCGGTAGAGGGGGTCGGCGACGGGGATGATTTGCCAAGACAAATATCGGTTGGTTTTATAAAAAACTTCCACAAACGTGTAATTTCCGGTCAAAAGTAACCCAAAAAACTCACTTGGCAGCGGAAAAGCATCCAAATAAGGCTCGTTGACGGCGCCGAGGGTGGCGGCGATTCCGTTTTTGATCATGTTTTGGACCCACTCGGTGCTGTTTGGTTTTTTGAGCGAGGTGGCTTCGAAGCTGGCGATGTGATAGCCTACGGAACCCGGGACAAAGGTGCATGAGGGAATGTATTTTCGTAAGCTATACCAACCACAATAGAGGGCGGTGTCGGGACAGGTGTCGGGTTTGAAAAGCTCCGAATTGTCGTCAAGTATAACTGGTATTTCAGTATTGATTTTAATGGTCTGAGCCAGGTCGCGGAGGTTCTGGTCGTAGACGTAGAAGCCGTCTTTTTTGGTGATGCCTCTGGCGTCGATATAGAATTTTCCGGTGAGTCCCTGGGATTCGGCGGCGATGCTATCGCGAATAATTCTTTTTACGGAATCGGCATCAGGACCATCGAGTCGCGCGACCATGAGGACGGGCTGTTTCTGGTTGACGATAGCGGGGTGATTGGCCAGTCGAGGGTTGAGGGGGTTTGGAAGTCTTCCGGCGCGGGGGTAATTTTCCCACAGGACGAGGCTTAGTTCGCTGTCGACTGCGGCGGCGGAATCTTTCTGGTTCAGGGCGGCGAAATCTTCGTAGATGGTTTTGAGTTTGAGGACCAGTCCGCCGATTTCTTCGGCGAGGGCGTAGGATTTGTCAATATCCCGATTTTCGGGTGGGATTTGAAGGAGTGTCTGGAGTTCGGCTTGTTGTTTTTTGATTTGTTCTTCGAGTTTTTGTCCTTCGAGGGGGCGTTGGGCTTTTAAGCCTGCGATGAAGGCGGATTGTCCTTCAATGGCGAGTCTGATCCGACCGAAGTCGTTGGCTCGGGTATCGCGATCGACGGGGTCCTTGATCGCTTGGAGTTCGGGAATAATGACGCGGTAATAGCCCTCAATTTTTTGAGCGATTTTCGGGAGTTGCGTCTTGAAGGAATCGGGCGCTTGGGTTTGAGGTTGAGTTGACGGCAGGGCGTCTGCAACGCCGGCCATCTGTTCGAGTTTGTCGATTTGAGTATTGAGTTGCGAAAGAGTTTCATTGTAATGGGTTTGAACGTTTTGTGAGATTTTTCTCTGGGCGGCGGTGGGGCGTGCCTGTGCGATTTTCAGGGGGACGCCATACATTGTGAGCAGGACGCGGATTTTGTTTTCGAGTTTTTGCTGCCGGAGAAAACTTCGGATGGGTTTGGCGATTTTTGTTTCATATTGATCGAAGCTGATCTGTTCCTGAGTGGGCAGATCGAGTGGTAGAATGTTTCTAGGGGAGATTTTTCGTTCTTTTGCGTAAAATTTGGCGAGGTCCATGGAATCGAAGTGTTTTGTATTCGCGATAATCAGGACCTGTTCGGGGGTGATCGGCGCAGAGTCGGTCTGTGCGTTTGCAAGATGCGTCGATAGGGCGAGAACGATTATTGTCAGTGCGATGAGGATTTTTTTCATAATGAACCTTTTGTACTTGGGACTTCGCCTGCGGGGTCGATGATTCGTGTGGCATCACCGAGTGCCTGCGCGGCGGATTTGAAGATGGCTTCGGCGATGTGATGCGAATTTCGGCCATAGGGGACGTTGATGTGCAGCGTGAGTCCTGCGGTATTGACGACGGCGTGGAAGAATTCCTGAATCAGCTGGACATCGAAGTCGCCGATTTTGTCGGTTGAAAATTGGGTATTGAAAACGAGTGTGGGTCGGCCTGAGATATCGACGGCGACGTTGGCGAGGGTTTCATCCATCGGCACGGACGCGTTTGCGAATCGTTTGAGTCCGGCTTTGTCGCCGAGGGAATCTTTGAGGGCGGCGCCGATGCACAGGCCTACATCTTCGACGGTGTGATGATAATCGACCTGAAGGTCTCCGGAGGCTTTGACGGACAGGTCCCATCGGCTATGTTTGGCGAGATGGGTGAGCATGTGATCGAAGAAGCCTATGCCGGTTTGGATTTCGGAGTCGCCGCGGCCGTCGAGGTTCAGGGAAAGCTCGATTGTGGTTTCGCGTGTGTGACGTTTGATTTTTGCTGTGCGGTCCATGTTGGCTCCAATGGGTTAAGATAGTTAGTTGGAAGTTTTAAGATTCCGATTCCAACGGGTATCCATTTCAACTTTTTGTGGATTTTATGAATGAAAATCCACCTTGCATTACCTCATTATACTCTAGATTATATCTATTGGGGTATGATGCGTTTTAAATTTTCAATTAGTTTACGATTTTCCGCGGGTTTGCCGATTGAGATTCTTAGACCGTTGCTCAGGCCCCGCTTGTCGAAATATCGGACTAAAATGCCGTCGGACTTGAGCTGTTGATAGATTAATTTAGCATTTTGTTTTTTGGGGACGACGGCCCAGATGAAATTTGTCTGCGAATCCTGAACGGTGAAGTTGAGAGATCGGAGTTGAGCTGTGAGCCAATTTCGCTGGGCGATGATTTTTTCGACGTTTGCTTTGAGGTATTTTTGATCGCGAATGGCTTGGGTGGCGAGATGAATTGAAATCGCGTCGCAGTTGTATGAATCTTTGACTTTGAGCAGATCGGTGATGATTTGTTTTGATGCGAAAGCGAAGCCGAAACGCAGGCCCGCGAGGCTGTAGCTTTTGGAGAGAGTTCGCATGACGAGGAGGTTGGGCAAGCGTTTTGCCAGATCGAGGCAATTGGATTGTGCGAAATCGGCGTAGGCTTCATCGACGACGACGAGGCCTTTGATTTTTTTGGCGAAGGTTTCGATTCTGGCGGGCGGGATGAGGGTTCCGCTCGGTGCGTTTGGATTGGCGATGAAGAAGACACGTGCGTTGATTTTTTCGAGTTTTTCAGGCAGGTCGAAATTTTCGTCGAAGGGGAGTTCGACGACTTTCGCTTCCTGCATTTGCGCCTGGCAGGGATAGTAGGAGTATGTGGGTATGGGCCAGGCGACGGTATCGCCGGGGCCGACGAAGGTGCGAAAGATCATGGCGATGATTTCGTCGGAGCCGTTGCCCGTGATGATTTGATCGGGATCGATCTGAAAGATATTTGACGCTTCGAGCCTGAAGGTGTCGGCAAGCGGTTGAGGATATTTTCGGAGCACTTCGGGGTTGAAGGTGCACAGGGCTTTTTGGACACCCGGAGCGGGCGGATAGGGATTTTCGTTGGTGTTGAGTTTGATAATTTTTTCGCCGGGTCGAGGCTGTTCTCCGGGGACGTAGGCGCTGAGTTTGTTGATTGATTTTCTTGCATATTTTGACATTGAATTACTCCAATCGAACTTTAGCGGACAATTTGTGGCCAGGGAGCATTTCGGTGTCGGTCAATGCTTCGATGGCGGGATAGATTTTTTTCAGTGCGTTTTTGTTGTATTTGATGACGCTGGTGTGCCGCATGAAATCCATGACGTTCAGGGGGCTGAAAAAGCGTGCGGTGCCGCTGGTGGGCAGGACATGGGAGGGTCCTGCGACATAATCGCCGAGGGCTTCGCTGGTGTAGGGACCGACGAAGATGGCGCCGGCGGTGATGCAGCGTTCGGCGTCGGTGTCGTAATTTTTGGTCTGGACGGACAAGTGCTCCGGGGCGAGGTCGTTGACCGCATTGATCGCGTCGTCGAGGTTATCGGCGATAATGATGGCGCCGTATTGATCGAGACATCGCCGGGTTTGTTCCTTTCGGCTTAAGGATTCGAGGAGGTTGTCGAGTTCTTTTTCGACGGCGGCGGCGAGGGTTCGACTTGTGGTGACGAGGATGCCGCTTCCGGGGTCGTGCTCGGCTTGTCCGATAAGATCGGAGGCGACGAATCGCGGATCGGCGGAATCATCGGCGAGGACGACGATTTCACTGGCGCCGGCGAAGCTGTCGATTCCGACGACGCAATAGAGCATTTTTTTTGCCATCTGGACGACGGGGTGGCCTGGGCCTACGATTTTATCGACTTGACGGATGGTTTGAGTTCCCAGGGCCAAGGCGGCGACGGCTTGCATGCCGCCGACGCGGTAGGCTTCGGTGATGCCTAGCATTTTACAGCAGGCGAGAACGGTCGGGTGGATGGAGTTTTGATATTTCGGCGGAGAGACGAGGACGATTTCCTTGACGCCTGCGACCTGGGCGGGAACGGCGGTCATAATGACGGTGGAGGCTAAGGGTGCAGAGCCGCCGGGGACGCAGATGCCGACGCGTGCGATGGGAGCGTATCGTGTACGAAGTTCGGATCCGTCGGATTTTAAGGGATTTTGCTGGTAGACTTTGATGTGGTCTTGATATCGTCGGACGTTGTCGATGGATAATTGGATGGCTTGGCGGGTTTTCGGGTCGGTTTGGTTGTAGGCCCGGTCGATTTCGTCTTCGGGGACACGAAGTTGATCCGGTGAGAGGGCAACGTGGTCGAATTTTTGGGTAAGTTCGCAGACGGCGAGGTCGCCGTTTTGTGCGACGTCTTCGATGACGGCCTGGACGACTTTCATGAGTTCGAAGTCCAGGGGTTTGAACGGGCTTCGGATTTTGGCCAATTCCTGTTGGTAATTTTTATCGGACGTTGTCAGTATTTTCATGTTTTTGATCCAAATTTGATCCAAATAACCATTTGATGATGTTATTGTTCGACGAACATGATAGTTTAATTGATTTTTGGGAGAATTTCACGGAATAAAGGAAGAAAGTCGACGAAGTCGTGAAGTCTGGACGAGTCGGGGAAGTTGGGAGAAGAGAAATGTCGATGGAAGGATCGATGCTTTGGGCGAGAAGACGATTTTATGAAGAAGAAAGACGAAAGGAAGTTGAATCGCCAAGACGCCAAGGGAGAGGGATGGAAGGTGAATAAGGTATAAAGGCGGCAGGAAGAAGATTTTTACAAGGTCCTATAATATATATTATGTTGCGCAGGATGTTATGTGCTTTTGAACTTGTTGCTTCGGAGCTTGGCGAAGAGACTTTTACTTGCTTCAGTGATGTCACTTCGACCCATTCGAATGGAAATTTTTATTGTCAACTCTGTTTGCACCGGATATTGTGGAAATATCGGGAGGATTTCGTTCGCCGCTTTTCGCCTTGGTAAAATTGCTTCTGCGATTTATCCTTCAAATAATTACTTGCTCTTGGGGGGCAAAGCTATGAAGTTAACCGTTATTGGATCAGGTTACGTAGGCCTGACCGCCGGAATCTGCTTTGCCGAATCCGGCAATAACGTGATTTGCGTCGATGTGGACGAAGAAAAAATAAATTCCCTGAACCGTGGAATCCTGCCCATCTATGAACTGGGTTTGCAGGAACTTCTTGTTAAAAATCTCGATAATTCCAATCTCTTTTTCACCATCGACCTCGCCGATGCGGTCCAAAACTCTCAAATCATCTTTATCGCCGTCGGAACCCCACCAGGCCCTGACGGATATCCCGATTTAACCCAGGTCGATACCGCGGCATACGATATCATCC
>JAAZAW010000226.1 GCA_012514125.1 Phycisphaerae bacterium
CGTCGCATTAAAAATGTTAAAAACTTCGGTCGCTGAGCCTGTCGAAGCGACATGACGTAAGCAAGCAAAAGACCCTTCGACAGGCTCAGGGTCCGAAACTACGACAATATTAAATCAAAAGCGTATTATGGGTTCCTGAAATCATCTTGACTAAATTAACAGGAAGATTCTCCGGGTTACCAAAATTCTCAGGTTGAAATTTGACTCTTCCTATTTTGTATTTTAAGCTAAAAGTGTAAAGCGTGATGATTGACGAAAACATCACGGCCGATAATAAAAAACCGGGTATCAGCATAGATGGCTCGGGAAATCGGCAAAATTTTGAAAATCCTGATTAAGTCCCCTCTTGTTTTGTCCGATTCATTCTCTGTGAAACAAACGATGCTCAGGTTGACAAGGTCAATCCGAGGTCCATGAGAAAAACGTTCCAGGTACGTACCTTTGCCAAAACTTGCCGCCTGGAGAGTTTCGATCGTCGATCGAAGCAAGACATTGTCACGATGAGTATGGAATGTTTTACAGAAAAAGGCCGAATATTCGAACTTTTGTTCACTAGCGGTGTGTTGCCGCCACGCCTGGTCCGGAGCGTGTCCTGGAGCCAGGCAGAGGAATGGAAAGAAGTTTTTTTTGTTTACCTAAACACAAGTTACAGAGGTTTAGGAAAGGAGCATCCAATGAAGGCACTGAAAGAACGTATCCACAGTTTTATGGTATCGGAAGATGGCCCGACCGCAACAGAATACGCCGTTATGTTGGCGTTGATTATCATCGTTGCACTGGCTGCGATCACGACCTTGGGCGACAAGGTTAAGAACATCTTCACCGGTATCGACTCGAAGTTGGAAGTTCCGAGCTAATCGTCTCCGGAACACCAGAAGTGAAACACTGGTCAAGTACAGTAAAAGCCCCGCGGGGTTCAAAGCCCGCGGGGTCAATTTTAAGACAAGAGGGTCCTGGGTCCGCGGCCTATATAAAGGATATGGACCGCAAACCGAAGACCAACTTAAAAAAAGCTGCCAGGAGGAAAAGCCATGATTTTCAATTCAGAATGTTATTGGAACGTAGTCGCCGCAGGTTTGACCCCTTTGATTCTCTGGGCATCATGGATCGACTATAAGGAAAAGCGGGTTCCCAACAAGTTGAATTTACTGATTATTCTCAGCGGTCTGGTCGTTCAGCTTTTATGGAACGGCGGCTGGGGTTTGTTATCGGGCGTTGAAGGATTGGCGTTGGGATTTGGTTTGCTGATTATTCCCTGGGCGATGTACATGATGGGCGCCGGGGATGTGAAGTTGCTGGCGGGAATGGGCGTATGGATGGGACCGGAGATGGTCCTGTGGACATTCCTTATCGGCGCGATTATCGGCGGGATCGCCTCGCTGATCATGATCGCGGTTCGCCGACGATGGACCCCTGCGTTGCAGAATTTTCAATTGGCATCGATCAAGTGTACGAATATGAAAGTGGCGTTTTCCAATGTCGGCGCCGTCAAGACTTTGGC
>JAAZAW010000227.1 GCA_012514125.1 Phycisphaerae bacterium
GACGGCAGTCACATTCGAACGTTGCTTTTGACTTTCTTTTTTAGACACATGAGGCCGCTCATTGAACAGGGGCGAATCTACATCGCTCAACCACCGCTGTTTCAAATGGTTAAACGCAGCAAAGCCGAATATGTGTTGAATGAAAAGGCGATGAATGAACGACTGACGAATCTTGGTATCGAAGGAACGGCCCTGGTGGTTCGAAAAGTCGATGAAAAAGGTGAAATCACCAAAGAAATCGCCGGTGAATATTCCGGTCAGCAACTTAAAGAACTCATCGGACTCATTGATGAACTGGAAGTCAATCTGAGTATTTTAAGTCGACGGGCTGTGAACATTAAATCTTTTCTTACCGAAAAATACGACAAGGAAGATCGGTTCCCGACCATCAGTGCCACCCTTAAAGGTGAGACTCATTTCTTTCACACGGAAAAGCAGTTTACTGAATTTTGTCAACAGGCTGAAGCCAGGTATGGTCACATTGAAGTTGACGATGGGACCGGCTCCAATGGTCAATGCGAGGAATCTCATGCGGAAACCCCGCAGACGGAGCAGACCAGGCCGACCTGTATTATTGTTCGCACCGATATGAGCGAAGTGGCCGGGATCAATCGGATTGCCCAAATTCTTGGTGAAACCTATTATTTCATGATTAAAGATTATTTCCGCGACTGGGAAGAAAACGTTGCCGGTCAGGTTCTGCCGACACGTTTCAGTCTCAAACTTGAAGAAGGTGAGATGCGGGATATTCCCAATATTCCTTCTATTCCGCGAATGATCCGTGAATACGGCAGTGCGGGGATAGAGATCAAACGTTTCAAAGGTTTAGGTGAAATGAATCCGGAAGAACTCTGGTCCACCACGATGGACCCCTGCCAACGAAGCATGCAGCGGGTCACCATCTCGGAGGAACCCGACGATCCGGCCCAGTATCAAATCGATATCCGGGAAACCGACCGTATCTTCTCGATTCTTATGGGCGAGAGTGTCGAGCAACGCCGAAATTTTATCGAGACACATGCAACCGAAGTCAAGAATCTGGATGTATAATATTAGAAGGCCCGAAACCAATAACAAGATGGAGAGAATAATGAAACGTTCGTTAACGAAATTGTTTACCGGTGCATACATCAGCCTTGGAATTTTAACGATGACTGGATGTAACAGCATGATCAAGGGGCTTGTTATCGATCAGTTCGTCGGTTTTGCCACGGCCATCACCAGTGCCGGTATTACCAGTCTGGTCCAGTTAATCCTGGGTGGAACCCAATAATTCTTCGACAGCAAAATAATCCGGCGATCTGTTCTTAACAGCAGGTCGCCGGAGTTATTTTCATCCGATTAAACACGAACCTTGACGACCACTTTTTTTACCTGCTGTGGTTCGTGTACGACGATGCAGGGCATATGGGCGTCCTGAGGCGCAAAGATGGCGAACATTCCCGCGTTCAGAGTCAAAAAATCGCCATGCCCGCTAAAGAGGACGAAATCATTTTCGGCATCGTAAGGCTGGCTCGCGACAAGCGCATCGAGATTTGCATAACCAATCTTTTCAGTACCTTCCACGACATATTGGATATCGAAATATCGCCGATGGGCTTCCCACACACCACTTTCTTTCGGCTTCGTCTGATAGGATTGAATCAGCGCATAAATGTCCGAGCCGTCGATGGGATATTTTCCCGGTTCCATGGTGGTCAAATCACTGGATCGAAGGAAATTCAACCCCATTGTGATGCGTGAGTTCAACCTTGCGTACATCTCAGCGTTTGTCAGTAAATCGATAATCATCATTTCTCCAAAGATGTAAAACGAACAAGTTTCGTATTGCCTGTAGCGTCATCCTATTCAAAACGAAAGCATTCCGCCATAAAAGATCAGGGGAAATTCCAATATTTTTCAGGCGAAAGTTGCCTGGAAATCTTTGTCTGAAATTCTGACTCGCTAACCCGCCGAACGACGATCGCACCATCCATAAAAACAATAATACTTCGCCACGGATCGGAGAAGACCGGTTGATGAGGTTTTTTGCAATATCCAACAAGAGTGCCCTGCGGCAGTGTTCCCGGGCCTCCTAATCCTTCAAACCAGTATTCGTAATGATCGATCGAGTATCGTCCTTTTCGAATATCCAGAAACCCTAAAATCTGCGGCAGCTTTCCATGAGCGATGCGGTAATCTTCGATCGCCGTCGCTATGCGCTGAGTCATCCGTTGGCAATCCATGCCCTGAGGTAACGATCGATACCAGTTGATCAAAAAAATCAATCCAAACCCGACCGTCATAAGGATTCCAATTGAACGAAACAAGTTATTTTTCCGACGTTTGAGAATTCGAGTTCCTGCGGATGTCATGGTCGGTTCCGAGCCTGCCGATGTAGTTCGGATATTTATTTCGTTTGGTTTCATTGCAAATTCACCCACTTCATAATATCGACAGTCATGACAAGAAATCATCTTCCGACAATAGATCAAACGACTTCGCCAAACAGCGTCAACGAAGAGGCCGACTGAATTCGAACTTTCGTAATCGTTCCCGTTATGGTCTCCAACCCGTCAAAAATAACAATCTTGTCTTCCACCGTTCTGCCCACCAATTGTGACAGGGTCTGTTTATCGGCACGATTCTTTTTGGAGGTTCCTTCCACCAGAACCTCGACGATTTTTCCCACCATCGTCTGATTATCTTCGTTTGCAATCCGGTCCTGCACCTGAAGCATCTCGCTATGACGCGCCGATTTAATTTCCTCAGGAATTTCCTGCTCCGGTGTATACTTTCCGGCTGCCAGGGTTCCGGGGCGAATCGAATATTTGAAAATGAAACAATTTTTATATCGAACTTTTTCCAGAAGTTCGATCGATTGTTGATGGTCGTCTTGTGTCTCGGTGGGAAAGCCGACAATGAAATCGCCCGCGATACTCAAATTGGGAACGATTCGACGGCCTTGTTCGAGTAAATCCAAATATTGTTTGATCGTATATCTGCGATTCATCAACTTCAACATCCGATCAGATCCATGTTGCGCGGGCAGGTGCAGATAAGGGCACAGCCTCGGTAACTCCGCCATTGCCTCAAAAATCGCCGGTGAAAAATCCGCGGGATACGACGTGATGAATCGAATTCGCGGAATCGAACAAGACTCGTGCACCAAACAGAGCAACTCCGCCAAACCGACTTTTTGGCCCTGGTGATCCTGACAATAAGAACTGACCGTTTGACCGAGCAACGTGATTTCCTTGCATCCTGTCCGGTCGATTCGTCGAACTTCCTCAAGGATATGATCCACAGGCCGCGAGCATTCAGGTCCTCGCGCAAAAGGCACAACGCAATAACTGCAAAAATTGTCGCATCCGCGCTGAACGCGGACGAATCGTTGAAAACCTTCGCCCACCATAGGCCGTTGCACATCCAGCGATTCCAGTTCATCACAAAGTGCTTCCTGGCCTGATCGAATCTTTCGAAAATCACTGACGGCAATTTTCGCAGAAACTTTTTGATCGGCTTTGCGCTGCAACAGGCTTTGTGAAATCAGCCGACCCAACTCGTGCAATTCGGCCGGACCGCAGATAATGTCAACGAAAGGGGCTTTATTGCGAATCAACTCCGGCGACCGTTGAGCGAAACATCCCATCACCGCAATGATCGCAGGAGTGCCATTTTTTTTCCGCAAATGATTAAAATGCCCCAGCCGGCTCAGCGCTTTCTGTTCCGCATGATCGCGAACCGAGCATGTATTCAAAATGGTCACGTCCGCCTCGGCAACATCTGTTACCGGCTGATAGCCCAATTGCCCCAGCAATCCCGCCACAAGCTCGCTGTCGAGCTTGTTCATCTGACAACCCAGTGTTTCGACATAAAACCGCATAATACCCTTTTCATCGATCCGGTGAATGAAAAAACATTACTGTCCAATGATCCAACTAATTCTATCACAATTTGTTTTTTTCGTCGGATATTTCTTCGACTTTCATCGGCCGATGATTGCGATATTTTAACTCCGGCGACTTAAGCGACACGGTGCACCTGGGCGGCACGGACGATGTGATAAAAACGTTTCCGCCAATAATCGAACCTTTGCCGATGACCGTGGTTCCTCCCAGAATCGTTGCGTTGGCATAAATTGTCACATCGTCTTCGATGGTCGGATGACGTTTGGTTCCACGAATCAACCGGCCTCGTTCGTCTTTCGGGAAACTCAGCGCCCCGAGTGTCACGCCCTGGTAAATTTTAACGTTCTCACCAATTTCGGTCGTTTCGCCGATCACAACGCCCGTACCGTGATCGATAAAAAAGTGTTTACCGATTTTAGCACCGGGATGAATGTCGATTCCCGTCTGACCGTGAGCGTATTCCGTCATGATCCTCGGCAATAGCGGCACCTGCAACTCCGACAATTCATGAGCGATCCGATGAACCGTAATCGCAAAAAGTCCCGGATATGCCAAAATGACTTCGTCCGTATTGGTTGCCGCCGGATCGCCGTCATACGCCGCCTGAACGTCGGTCTGCAAAATCTCACGCAATGCTTTGATTCGATGCAGAAACAAAAAGGTCTTCTGTCTCGCCAGACGCCGCGTCGCGTCCTCATTGACTGCTTCGCCCTGTGCTTCGAGTATGTAGGTAATCGCGTGCCAGATCTGTACACACATTTTACTCGAAAGCTCTGTGAGAAGCTCACCCGCGTAAAACGTCATCATGTTATACGTCAGATCATGCCGACCGTGATACCCCGGATACAAAATCGGCAATAACAGATTAATGATCTCCACCGCCTCCGATCGATTCGGCAGATATCGCCGATTTAAATAATGGGTCTTGGGCGTCGATTGATAATTGTCCATCAATTCACTTACCAGCGCCGGAATTTCACTCTCCAGCGGGCAAGCTCGGCATACGCAAATATCTTCCATGGAACCCTGGTCTCCTATTTCCTTGATATCTGTTTTAATGTTTCTAGTGTAGCGACTTTTCCAAAAGAGCTGAATAGAAAAATCACATCTTCCATGATTCTTCTTGTTCAGATGCATTGTCAGTGAACATTGTTGCCCCGTTGCCAAAAAATCGGCAGTGTGCAATAGAATAAATTTGTAAACTTTTACGATCCTTGGTATTATCAAAAGAATCTTGCAAACACCAGGAAATTTCCATAAAGGTTTCATTACGTTGAACTTAACATTAATACAAATTCAGTCTATCGCGAAA
>JAAZAW010000228.1 GCA_012514125.1 Phycisphaerae bacterium
ATGGGCAAGGACGGATTTCCCAAATCGCCGGACCTGATCAAAGGGTATATCGACAAGGTCCTGGAGACCTATAAGGATGAAATCACCTATTTTGATTTCCATAATGAACCGGACTTGACGCTCCCGCATATCCCCGGCAGGGAAAAATCCTTCGCCGAACTGATGAATACCGCTTATCCAAGCTTCAAAACTACCGGTAAAAAGCTCGTCTTCGACGTCTCCGGAGAAGCGACCGATTTTGCCGCCGAAGTCATCAAACATGCGCCCCAGTCGTTCGATGCCTTTGCGCCTCATCCTTATTCCAACCCCCGTTATCTTGGTTCCGGCGGCATGGGACTGGGACCTGAACTGGGTGGAATGAAAGAACAGCTTGAAAAGTTCCTCGCAATCCATCGTGCCCAATGTCCCGATCGCGAATTCTGGATCGGCGAACTCGGATGGGCTCTTGACGCCGCCGCTTCCATCGACAGCCCCTGGGCCGTTCGACACGCCGCTTTCCTGGCCCGGTCGCTCCTGGTCGCCAAGTCCTTCCCGGAGGTCAAACGATACATTTGCTTCAGAGACATCGGTTGCGTTGAAGGCGGCCACTATGAATATGGCATCTGGCGACACGACGACGGCGTTAAACCTCTGCCCGCCACCGCCGCCTATGCGACCGTGGCCAAACTGCTCGACGGCGCCAAACCTCTGTCGATTATCTCCGACTATGATATTAAAATCTACGCATTCTCAAAAGATAACGACACAATCATGGCAGTTTGGGATTCCGTTGACGATGACAGTATCGAACCGCTTCAGGTAGAGATTCCTGTTGAGGAAGCGGAGGTCTGGACCATGACCGGTGCTCTTGCCCCGCGAAAACCCGGAAACGACAAGGTCGCTCTGATGACCATTAACGCCAATCCGTCCTACCTGATTCTCAAAGAGAAAACTCTCGAGGGTCTCAAGACGCGCATTCTCTCCACCATCACAAACCGTCGGCCGGTAAGTCTGGCCATTGCTCTGCCGAATCTCAACACCCTGTCGTTCCAGGTTAAAAATAAACTTGCCACACCCTACGCCGCAACACTCGATGCTTTCGTGGGAGAAAACAAAGTCCTGGATCAACAACCCATCGATGTCCCGGTCGGAGGAAATATCCCTGTCACTATCGACCTGAAAACCCCTCTCCCGATTACCGGTGAGATGGTTCGATTCGATCTGACCCCGAAAAATAACGATCCGGTTATCCGTCTTCAAAAACAGTTACCGCCGATTCGAGTCTGTCGAAAAAACAATGAAAAATTGTCCGAATTTCTCCAGTCAACGCTTCACGAGGATTCCGATGATCTGATCGTTCTGGATAAACGGAACCAGGTCCTTCCCGCCGATCCGACGATCGGATGGAAAGGTCCGGATAACCTCAGTTGCAAGACCCGGATCACCTGGAACAACCAGTATCTTTATATTCTGGCTGAAGTAACCGACAATATTCATTGCCAGCCCCACAACGACATCAATATCTGGAAGGCCGATGCGATGCAAATTGCCATCGATACCTTAAACGACGCCCAGCCCACTCGGCCTTACGACAACAATGATTATGAGTATGGTTTTGCTCTCTGCCCCGACAATCAGGTCGTTACATGGCGATGGCAGGCGCCTGCGGGCACAAAAACAGGCCTCATGAAAAATAACCTCTCCCGGATCGAACGAACCGGCACAAAAACTGTTTATCATCTTGCCATTCCCTGGCGGGAACTGGCTCCGCTCAAACCCAAATCCGGTACTGTCCTGGGCCTGAACTTTATTGTCGCGGATAATGACGGATTTGGACGAAACTTCTGGATTGGGCTTACCCCCGGTATCGCAGAGAGCAAACAACCGGCGCTTTACCAAAAGTTTGTTCTGATGGAATAGCAAGTCCCGTTGAGGTTTTCTTAACCCAAAAACACGGCGATGATCGGCAGGACAATGCCCAGAAAGATGCCTGTATTGACCAGGAAAAGCACACCTGCCAGTCGCGGATCGAGATGAAAAAGATTGGCGATAATCACGGAAAAAATGGCCGTGGGCATGAAGGCCTGGATATAGACGACCTTGCGGGCACAAACCGGTAATTGGCCGAGGAAATATTCCGCCAGAATCAGAATCGGCACGGTCAGCAGGGGGGTAATGACGAATTTTACGACGGCGAGTGAAAAATGAAGAATTTTCTGTCGGGCCAGGTGACTTAAGTGTAACTGCAGGCCCACAATACCAAAACTGATGAGGATCGAGAGGATAATCAGCAGATCGATCATATGAAATGTGGTTAAAAATGCGGGCATGGGAACTTTCGCCAGATTGAGAATCACGCCTGCGACGGTTCCAAGGACCGGTAGCGACCGCAGATCGAAAAAGGTTCGAAGCAGAAACCGGATGTCGAGGGTTGAGTCCGGATCGCCGAAGGAACGGGCCAGAGGGTAATAAAATCCGACATACGGAATGGCCCAACTGGCGGCGAAAAGATTGGCGTATCCAAGTCCTTCCATGCCGAACAGACAATAGCAGACGAATCCGCCCATGGTAAATCCGATATTGGCAATGCCCGATGTGACGATGAATGTTCCCGCGGTACTGCGGTCAAGTTGGTGAAATTTCGCAAATAACCAGCCAAATGGCGCCAAGACAATCGGAATGACCATACCGATCAACGGCAAGGTGATCAACGACCATTCCAGCGGCAAGGTCCACAGCACTGCCGTCGAGACGGGTGTCCAACCGAAGATCACGCTATAGAACATGAGCGGACCGGCGTGTTTTTCGTCAAGCCGGTCTTTTTTTCGCAGCAGGTAACCTAATGCCATCGCGGCAACAATTCCGCCGACAATCAAAATAAATCGCGTCACGGTCGTCATGGGGAAAGAGTGTAACAAATTTGACATCCATCGTCTATTGGATATCAGACTTAATTAATTGTAGATATATTTTGTTCGGTGAGGCCTGTTTTTCTTTATCAATCTCCGGTCGCCGGATTCAGATCAGGGTGTGAAGATTTCTCGCCAGTATTGTCCTGCCAAGTGTTTAAGACTTTGATTGCGGTGCGGATGGACGTAATCCACTTCCGCCAGGGAACCCGTCGGTGAAAAGGCGACGCGTAAAAACCAGATACTCTTGAGACTCCCGGGCGCTTCACCGTATCGCATATCATAAAATTCCACGATGCGATATCCGTTTTGCTGTGTAAAATTCACCCGTGTCTGACCCAGGGTGAACCAGTCGAAGAGTTTGACCTCCGAGAGTCCTCTGGCCCGGCGAACCCAGAGATTGTCCGGCTCGACGATGGATTTTAGTTCGATCGGCTTATCATAGAGAAAATTCCATCGTCCCACGTACCACCGATTGTCGTAATGAACCGTTCCCCGCCAGACGAAAATCGTTCCCAATTGCGGGTAGGCATTGATCCTGAAACGATTTTCTACCGGTTTTGTTTGAGTCGGTGACACTTGCCGGATAACCGCCTGTCGCATTTTTTCGCCCGCCTGGTTGTGAAGGACGAGCCCCGCGGTGATATACGACGAAGAAAGGAGGAATCCTGCCCAGCCGATGATCAACGTGGCGGTTCGTGAATCTGTTTTTATTTTCCGAACAAGATAACAGGCCGTCAAAGTGAAAATCAAAATCGGCGTGTAAATCAAATCGACAATCGGAATAGCGTCAACCGCATACCGTGCATTGGTAAACGGCATCAACAATTGTGTGCCGTAGGATGTGAAAAAATCGAGCAGCGGATGACTGACCAGGGCAACGAGGATGCAGCCGTATAACCACCAGAATGACGGCCGATCATGGGTTATTGCCGGGGCGGATTTATTCTTGAAAATTTCACCGTTTAGTCGATTCTTCAAAACACTGTTCCGAAACCACCACCAGATCGATGCGAGAATGATTGCGGTAAAAGGATAAAACACCAGTGAATGTGAAAATCCGCGATGATGCGTGATCATGGCAAGACTCGAATCTTCCGTTCCCGTCAATGCCAAAATGGGTGCGATGAAAATATCCAGATCGGGAAGCAACGCCGTTGCCGCCGCCACCAGTGTGGCATCACGCCCGATGCGTTGACGAAAGCCCAATTGTGCCGTCGTCGCTCCAAGTAAACATTGCGTAATGGTATCCATCCGTGTCTCCCTGTGATCCTGATCGGTGATGCATCATTATATCACGTTCAGCCATTCTGCAACATTGGATTTCCGGCGTTCCTTTCTTTTAAGCATTTATCCGTTTTGGCCCGATTTAAAAACAAGCTCTCCTCGATCGTCCGTAAGTGTATCCGATACGCATGATTTGTTGAAATATTTGAAACCTCCCAGCCTCAGGGGTATCATATCGCATCAGACGAGGAATACAAATGAACGATTATGATGAAGACTTTATGTCCCAAAATATGCCCGATGTGCCGGGATTCAATTTAGACGAATATTACATGCGTCAGGCCTTGAAACTTGCCGAGCAGGCTTATGCCGAGCAGGAAGTGCCCGTCGGCGCTTTGGTTGTCCATGAAGGCAAAGTTATCGGCAAGGGATACAATCAACGCCGGATGCTCTGCGATCCCACGGCCCATGCGGAAATCCTCGCGATCACCGCGGCTGCGTCATCCCTGGGTGATTGGCGGATTGGCGGTACAACACTGTATGTCACACTCGAACCCTGCGTGATGTGTTCCGGGGCGATTGTTCTGGCGAGAATCGACCGCATCGTTTACGGAGCGTCGGACCCCAAAGCCGGCGCAGTGGAAAGCCTGTACCACCTTCTCGCCGACGAGCGTCTCAATCATCGTCCGCAAGTCACCGGCGGAGTCCTGGCCCCTGAGTGCGGCGCTATCCTGAGGGACTTTTTCCGTGAACAACGTGCGATGGGTAAAAAATAACCTGTCATCTGTCCGATCAAAACTATACGTTCTTTTTCGCAGATGTATTCTTACGGCTTTTCGCCCGGTGGCGAAGGTATGCTTCGATGAATTCCCTGATTTCGCCGTCAAGCACCGCCTGGGTATTGCCTGTTTCAACATTGGTGCGATGATCTTTGACCAGTTGATAAGGCTGGAGCACGTAACTGCGAATCTGCCGCCCCCAGGCGATTTCACCCTTGTCGCCGACCAGATTGGCTAACTCCTGATCGCGTTTCTGCTCTTCGAGCCGGAGGAGTTTTGCCTTGAGGATGTTCATCGCCGTATGGCGATTTTGATGCTGTGAACGTTCATTCTGACAGGCCACCACAATGCCTGTCGGCAGGTGGGTCAGTCGAACGGCGGAGGAAACTTTATTGACGTTCTGGCCGCCGGCCCCGCCTGAACGGTAGGTATCGACCCGCAGGTCTTCATCTTTGATTTGAATATCGATATCCCCTGCGATTTCCGGTACGACATCCACCGCGGCAAAGCTGGTATGTCGGCGATGGTTTGAATCGAACGGGCTGATACGCACCAATCGGTGAACGCCCATTTCACACGAAAAATAGCCGTACGGGTAGGGGCCTTTGACCAGCAGTGTGATCGACTGGATGCCTGCTTCATCACCGTCCTTGCGGGAAATTTCCTCGGCAACGTAACCTTCCTGCTGGAAATATCTCAAATACATTCGCAGCAGCATTTCGGCCCAGTCGCAGCTTTCCGTACCGCCCGCGCCGGCCTGGATACTGAAGAAACAGTTAAGATGATCGTATTCGCCGTTGAGCAATCCCTGAAGTTCAAGACGGGAAAGGTCATGGGTTATCTTCTCAAGTTCCTGTCCGACTTCATCGAATGTCGCCTGGTCGTTTTCTTCGCGGGCCATTTCAAGCAGAACGGTGATATCGTCCAGCCGACGAGTAAATTGGTCTATGGCATCGACAATCCATTTGATGTTTTTCAATTCCCCGACAGTTTGCTGGGCGGCTTCAGGATTGTCCCAGAATTTAGCCTCTCCAATCTTGCTTTCAAGTTGGGCAAGAAGCTCATGTTTGCCTGCGTAGTCAAAGCCCGTCCCGCAACAGGGCGATGCGGGACTTGAGGTCTTCCAGACAGGCGTCAAAATTTTCGAACGAAATTTTGTCTGTCATTCCATTCTTTCAAAAAAATTAACCCCGTCAGCCTGGGCGTTTATCGGAAAAATAATCGTCTTCAGGCTGATAGCGGTTACTTGACTGCTTCTTAAACACTCTGGAGTGAGCGGCCGGCTCTGCGCTTACGGTTAATCATTTTTCTTCCGTTACGCGTCCGCATCCGGACCAAAAAGCCAAGCTTTCTGGCGCGATGTCGTTTACTGACTTTACGTGGATAATGCATATGCCCGACTCCTTAACGTTTCCAAAATATTTTATTTCTTCATGATTAAAAACAAACCAGACCCAAAATTATAATCAAAATAATAGTTATTTCCAGTCCAACCTGCTTCGGAAATGAAAATTTTTGTGATCATCCCGAAAACTCCGGGACTTTTTCACCGATTCAACCCAAGCCGTTTGCGAAAAATGACCTCATGGGGTTAAATAATTAATATTAATAACAATATCTCCAATTTTGACCCCAAAGCCCTCGGCCCGGCAACAAAGCCGGTCAAAAGTTGGTCAACAATCTCGTCCAAAATCGATTCACCATTGACGAAGTACGACCGAATTTTTGCTCTTTTCGATCAATATTACTTATCAGGTGGAACTCCCGGCCTTATTCGCCGAACATGTGTTCCTTGCCGATATAATCCAGGATCATGTGCATCAATTGTGTTCCGGTGAGTTGCCCCATCGATCCGCCGGCGCAGTTCAGCTCCGTGAATTTATTGCGGCCATCCGGACGGCAATGGGCGTTCCAGAACAGGATCGGCGCCGGATCGGCGGTGTGACGTTTGGCGTCCACGGGCGTGCTGTGGTCGCCGGTAATAACGATCGTATCGAACTTGCCGATGACTTTGCTGAAGAATTCCGCATCGACGCGCTCGATCATTTTTTGTTTGGCTTCAAAATTGCCGTCATGACCCGCCGAGTCGGTTCCCTTGATATGGCAGAAGACCAGGTCGTACTTGTCGGCGGCATCGGTGACCATTTTGGCTTTGCTGCCCAGGTCCGTCGAGCCTGTGCCCGTTGCGCCCGGAACATTCACCACATCCATCCCGACGAATTTCGCGACACCCTTGTACAATGCGCCGCCCGCCACGCAGATCGCCTTGATGCCGAACCGCCGGTCGATGCCGGGAACCTGTTCGAATAATCCCGCCCCTCGCAAAACCGCCATATTCGCAGGTTTTAAACCCTTGGCTACGCGTTCCTTGTTGGCAGGATGATCTTGCAAAAGCTCAAACGCTTTTTGGGTAAAGGCGTTCATGATTCGGGCGATTTTTTCGCCGTCCGCCGCCGTGGCCTTTGCCTGAGAGACCGGCTCGTTGACTTCGTGCGGGTCGGTATTGCCGACGTTCGCCGTCAGTCCCGGGCCGCAGAAAACGATCGCCCCGCGATGTTCCACCGTGTGGATCGCGCGGATCGTGACGTCTTCGATCTTCATGTTGTCCAGTGTGGCGTAAATCTTGTCCATACCGTAATCGGCTCGACCGGCTCGGCGATCCAGGATCACCATCTTATCGTCAATTGTGCACAGATTCGCCCGAAACGATACATCGCCTTGCTTGAGATCGACCCCCGCGCCCAGGGCTTCGAAGGGACCTCTGCCTTTGTAATACTGATCGGGATCATACCCGAAAATCGACAAATGGGCCGTATCCGACCCGGGCAGCTTGCCCGAACCGAGTGTAAACATCAACCCCATCGAGCAATCGGGTGCGAGCTTGTCCAGATTCGGTGTCGCAGCCTTGGCCAAAGGGGTTACCTTGCCCCGATCGCCCAGACCATCCATCACAACCAGTAAAGCGTTAGACATATTTCACTCCTCATTTATTCTGTATTTAGATTGTTTGTTTGTATCAATAAATAACTCAACCATCATACTCCGCTCCTGCCGATAAAACAAGCACACAAGCCTTTTTATCAGGGCAATCGCATGAAGGCCATGTTTAATTTTAATATTTATTAAAATTTACGCGATTTGGGTTTTCTGTGATAAGGTAAACCGCTCGAACACGCCAAAAAACCGACCGCCAAAGACAAAAAATCGATCAAAAATCCTCAAAAGTCGATCG
>JAAZAW010000026.1 GCA_012514125.1 Phycisphaerae bacterium
AAATTTTGATATTTGTAATGCTACGACACGACTAATACGCCTTTGATTTAAACGTATCGTCGTTTCGGACCCTGAGGAAAGTCAAGGGGGCTTTTGTTTGCTTATACCCTGTCGTTTCGTTGATACCAGGCGACGATGAGTCCGCCCAGCCATTGATCGATGCCAGGGCAACGCGTTTTGAGGGAAAATAGATAGCGGCGAACGAAAGTCCAGTCGACACAGTATTCAGACATAAACCGTCGGACACCGAGAGTTTTGAGGCCTACCTGATTTCCGAGATTTTGCAATTTTCGGGCGGTGAGCGGCAATTGCCATCCGAATTTTTCGAGTGTTTTTTTCCGGCGCATTCGGATGTCGTTCCAGTGCGGACTTGCGGGGGCGACGACCACTACATATTTTTTTGAGAGTCGGCGATGAAGGTCCATGATCTGTAGAAGGCGATCGCCGGAGAAGTGTTCGACGACGCCGGAGGACCAGACGATGTGAGCGAGAGGTCGATCGGGGAGATCGAAAATATTTTTTTGAATTAGTTGATGTTCGGTGTTCTGGAGCATTTTCTGGGCAAGAATGAGGGCTTGTGAGGAAGCGTCGACGCCGATAACTTTTCGTGCGTGGTCGTTGGCGGCAAGTCGGAGAAGTTCGCCACAGCCACAGCCTAGTTCAAGGACGTCGCAGTTTGCGGGGTTGATTTTCAGTCGGATTTCCTGATAGATCCGTTGGCCCATGGGGCTGGGAGTGGTGAGATTTTTGTTTTTCCAGACTTCATCCCAGGTTTCGGGATGCGGTTCGAGCATTTTTTGTGTATTTGTCAGGGTTGATTTCATTATGGTTGTTCTCTTTTTATTATCCTTTCGGCAATCGTCGATTTTCGGCTTGAGTTAATCAATCGTTTGAGAAAAAGAATCGGCTATTTTTAGATTTGTGTTGATGGGTACAGACTTTTTTTTCAGGAAGTTGAGAATTATGTTTCGTTCGGATTTGGAGAACAAGCCGAACCAGGCGAGCGGGATATAAAGTAATCCGGTTAGGCCTATTTTGGCGGTTAGAGATATCCATGAGAGTTCGCAGTTGTATTTATTGACGAGGATGGAAATTGCCGTAAAGGCCAGGATGGACGCGAGCCATTTGAAGCCTTCGTTTTTGAGGAATTGCCAGACGGGCAGGCCTATCCAGCGTAAAATGGCGTAATGAATGAACAACGTGAAGAGGATTCTGGGGTAGAAGGTTCCCCAGGCGACGCCGTCGATTCCCATGGCGAAATATTTGACGAAGAGGATGCTCAGGCCCAGGTTGACGAGGGCTTGGGAGAAGGAGATCATGGCGCTGAAACGGACTTTGTTTAAGCCCATGATGACGGAACTTCCGAGGAGAATGGCGAGAGCGGGGAATTGCGAGATTGTGAGGATGAGGAGGACGTTGTAGCTTTTTTGGGCGTAGAGGGGGCCCATCCAGAGGGTGATGAAATCGTGGCCGAAGACGCTGATGCCGACGAGGAGGAGGATGGCGACGGCCATGATGAGGTTTGACGCCTGGAGGAAGAGCGTGTGGAGGTTTGGCCAATCTTTTCGGGCGATGGTTTTGATGATTTGTGGATTGAAGATCGACGAGCATTGATTGGTGAAATTTCGGGCATGGATGAGGAGCATTGAACCGATGGAGAAGTAGGTGACCATTTCGGGGCCCAGGAAAGTGGCGATGATGATGTTGTCGGTCCAGTAGAGCAATTGCATGGCGATATTGCCGATGAAGGTCCAGAGGCTGAAGGTGAAGAGTTGGCGAAACTGTTGGCGGTTTGCGAGGGCGAAAGAGAGCCGGAGATCGGGGAAAATTTTTTTTGCGATTAAGAGTGCGGCGATGTTTCCGAGCAGGGTTGCGATGGCTTGGACGAGGGCGAGGGCGACGATGCCGTGGCCTGCGAGAAGGACGAGGACGATGAGTGTTGTTCGGACGGCGAGGACGACGAGATTGACGGCGTTGACGAGGTCGAACCGTTCGAAGGCGGTCAGGATTTGGAAAAAGGGTGTTCCGAGGAAGGAGAGCCAGAGGTTGAGCGCGACGAGCAGGACGGTGAGCCGTGCGACGTTGAGGAGTTCGTGGGGGATTTTTTGAAATAGAAGATGGAAGGCGGCGGCGATGGCAGCGGCGACGATGAGCAGGCCTAAACCTGAGAGTGTGAAGAAGGTGAGACCTGTGTTGATGATTTTGTTGACGCTGAGGGTATCGTCACGGCCGAGGTGGTAGTTGATGAAACGATCGAGTCCGCCGCGGGTGCCGAGTTCGATCAGGCCCATGTATCCGGTGAGGGAGATGAGGAGGGACCATAGGCCGTATTGCGTATCGCCGAGTCGATGGACGACGAAGGGTGAGAGGAAGAACATGGCGATGAGTCCGGCGCCGTAGCCGACCCAGTTGGCCAGGAGGTTTCGGGAGTATTTTTTATAATCTCTTTCAAGATGATTTTTTGAACTTTCCTGAGAGTTTGCATTCAGGGTTGCTCTTTTATTTTGAAAGAAGTTTTTTAATTTACTCATGTTCTGTCTCGATCGAAGCACGTTTTGCATTTTGCGGCGGGGTCTGGATGGAGTCGAGCATTTTTTCGGCGATGTGGTTCCATGTAAGATGTTGGAGTATGGACTGTCGGGCTTGATGAGCGAGTCGGGCAGTGAGGTCTTGGTCGGTCAGGAGTAAATTTATAGCGGCGATCCAGTCGGCAGGTGTTTTTGCGATGAGGAAATCTTTCTGGGCTTGGACATCGAGGCCTTGGGCGACGGCGGGCGAGGAGATGACGGGCGAGCCGGCGGCGAGGGCTTCGAGGACTTTGTTCTGGACGCCACAAGAGATTTGGATTGGGGCGATTGAGATTGCCTGGACCAGGAACGGCCTGACGTCGGGAACGAAACCTGTGACGGTGACGTTTGGGAGTTTGGACAATTCGGTGACGTTTGGAGCGGGATTTCGTCCGACGATGGTCCATTGGAGTGTTGGGTTTTGGTGGTGAAGTATGGGCCAGACGTTTTGGGCGAACCAGGTGACGGCGTGGATATTTGGGAGATAGTCCATTTGGCCGATGAAGACGATTTTGTTGGGTGGTTCGTTGGTTTCGGGTTTGAAGTACTCGGTATCGACGCCGTTTGGGATGGCGAAGGTGTTTGCATTGGGGGCGATTTTTTTGAGGAGACGACATTCGCGTGGGCTGACGGTGATGAGGGTTTGGGCGATGGTAGCGAGTCGTCGTTCGAGGTTTGCGATTTTTTTATGTTCACGAAGGTATATCCAACGGTCGAGTTTTTTTGTTTGATCGGCATAGCGGAGCCATTTTTCGCTATCGACGTCGATGAGATCGACGATGAGGCGATTGGGGTGTGGTGTGTTTACGAGATATGAGGCGGAGCTGGAGCAGAGGGCGAAGGTGAGGTCGTAATGTTCGGTGGTATGGATTTTTTTGAGCAGCCGGCGCATTTGAGAAGAGTGGAAATATCCTTCGGTGAAGCTTTTGCGGGTAAAAAATGCGTGGGCGAGGCGAAAGGGGCGAGTCCATGCGGGCAAGGGGACGGCCCAGAGGTTGTTTACTAATTTTTCGAGGACGGTTCGATGGTCGGGGGCGATGGGGGTATCGGTGAGTGAGAGGAGATCGACCTGATGTTCGCGCGCGAGGGCGCGGAGCCAATGATAGCTTCGTATTCGCTCGCCTTTATCCGGAGGATACGGCAGGCGATGTGTTAACATCAGAATTTTCAATTTTTATTCCTCGTACCGACCGTCGTGTTTGATCCTTCAGACGGGTTTGGCGTCCCATGGTATGCGATTCATTAGTACTTTGATTTAGTTGAACCATCGGGGTTGGCGATGGGTTAACAGTATGCCTGCTATATTGACATTTGCGGCTTGTAGTGACAGGATGGCGCGTTCGATTTGTTCTCGGGGTGTTTTGTTCATTTGGACCACGAGGAGAGCATCGTTGGCGGCCAGGCCTGTGATGCCGGCGTCGGAATATGTATTTGCGGCAGGGGTGTCGATCAGGACGTATTCGTAATTTTGTTTGAGCTGTTGGACGATGTCTTTTGTGATGGAACGAGACAGAAGTTCACCGGCTTGGTTCGGAGCGATCTTACCGGCCTGGATGAAAAAGAGGTTGGGGTAGATTGTGGATTGAATGACTTCGTCAAGGGTCGCTTGGCCCAGGAGGACATCGGCGACTCCGAGGCCTGTTTTGACGCCGAGAAGCTGAGCCATTTTTCCGTTCCGCAGGTTATAATCGACGACGATGGTTCGTCGGTCGAGACGTTCGGCCATGGCGAGTCCAAGGTTCAGGCAGGTGACGGTTTTTCCTTCAGCAGCCTGTGCGGAGGTGACCATGAAGCAGAAACGGTCATCGGGGTATTTTGAGAGGAGATTGGTTCTCAGGGCGCGATATTCTTCGGCGATTTTTCCGCCACGGTCGTGATGGACGACGAGGAGCGGGGAATAGTTGGGGGTTGGTTCCGGTTGAATTTCTGTAGCGATCTGCTCGGTGGATTCGATTAATTCCCGCGTGGTGTCGGTGGATTCGGCGATGAGTTCGCCGGTTTGTTCGACGTTTTGGGAGATTTCGTCCAGCTTGACTTCGAGTTCGTTAAGGGAAGTCGAGTGTTGTGATTCTTTTTCGGTCGTGAGATCGACATCCGATAAGATTACCGGTTCGGACTGAAGATCGGGGTTGGATGAGTCGGAATTTTTCTGTCGAGATTTTCGATTTTTTTTCATTTTCGGATCAGTTTGTTCGGAGGAGGTTTGAGAGGACTCCACCATCATTTGTTTTTCGTCGATATCGTCGTCAACCCTCTGGACAACATCCTGTTTTTCAAGGGTCTGGACTTGAGTACCGGTTTCGATGTCCGCTAATTTCATAGTGGGATTGAGTTCGGTAACGACCTGTTGATCGTTCTGAACGTCCGTGTTCGTTTTCAGAGTCTCTTTCGTTTTCATCGTTAGCTCCTGATCGTCCATTTTGTCAGGTTATTTTCGTTGTAATACACCACTTGTCGAAACGTATTTTTTAGAGTTTGGGGATAATCGTCATTCTGTAGTCTGGCGACGGCGCTATAGGTTGAGGCACCGAGTGAGACGAGTGCGACGAGCACGATCACCAGAGTCAGAAAGGTGGTTCGGAGATGCTTGACGACTTTTTGTCCAGGGGTCATAATTTCGCGGACCACTCCCACAACGGGGACATTGAAGTCCTGGAATTCACAGGCGGCCTGATGTGGGGATCGGATGGTATGATCCATGGAGTTTCCGATGAAGGCCAGGACATATCCAAAGGTGAGGCCTCCACCTATTGCAATTCCCAGGATGGTCAGTAGGGATGGGAATTGGGGTGTTTTTGATTTTTTTGCCATCGCAATAGTCGTTAATTGTGTTCGCCGTTTGGATTGTTCGGCGGCGAGGGTCATTTCGGCTTCGGCGAGGAGATTTTTCCATTGATTCAGTTGCTTTTTTTTGTCGTCAAGGGGTTTGGTGAGTTTGAAATATTCTTCTCGTAACGGGATGGATTTGACTAATACATTTTGGTATTCTTCAAGTCGATTTTCCATGCGTTTGATTTCGGCATCGATCTGATCGACCTGAGCTTGAGCGTCGGCCAACTGGAAAGCCAGCCCGGTTTCGAGTGTGAAAATTTCGTCAGTGGTGTCAGGGAGATCCTCTTGTTGATTTTCACGGATTCGGAGTTGCACCTGTTTCACTCTGGCCCGAAGTTTTTTCACATCGGGATGCAACTCGGTCATTTGGTTGATGACGAGACACAGATCGATCTGGTTTTGAAGTTCCTTGAGTTGTTTTTTAAGTTCGATGTCTTTTGAGGCTTTGAGGAGTCCTTTGACCTGATCGAGTTTTTGTGAGGCGAGGAGTTTTTGTCGATAGAGGTCTTCGGTATCGGCCTGTGCTTCCTGGATGCGTCCCTGGAGTCTTTCGTCGGAGCAGAGCAGGAGGGTGTTATATTGAGATTCGAATTTTATTTTTTCCCGGGTCAGTTGATCGACTTGTTTCTGTGTCAGGAGGGCCTGTGTTTGGAGGAAATCCCGGCTTTGTTCAAGACGTTGAAGGATTTGCTCGGTGACATTATTTTGATATTGTTCAATCAGGGCGTTTGGAATGGTGACGGCGAGGTCTTGATCGGGGTAAGTGCAATAGAGGGCGATCTGGTCGATGATCGGGGACCTGATTTCCCATTCCACTTTCAGGCCATTCTGAATTTTTTCCACGAGTTTATTTTTAATGGAGAGACCTTCCGGGGTGAGATTGCCTTTTTGATCTCGGGGCAAATCCCGTGTTAATTGAAGTTTTTCAGCAATTTCCTCGACGGCTTTTTCGCCGCAGAGTTCGTCTTCGAGGGTGAGCTTCATGATCTCGAAGGATTCGCTTCGATTGTTCTTGCCGATGGCGTCGGTGGTGGAGTCGCTTCGTCGTTCAAATTTGGCGACCGAGGTGTATTGTACGGGGACGTAGTGCGAGGCCACCATGGTTCCGACGACGAATATCGCGAAGCCAGCCAGGAAGAGTTTATATTTGGAAGAAACGGTCTTGAGAATATCTTTCAAGGTTTCTTCCTTTGGATTTTCGTTTCTTTTATTTTTCATTTTATTCAGCTCCTGTATTGTAGTATCGATCTCGATACTTCCAATGGAGGTATGCATCGTTATCGATTCTCGCAGGCGCGGCGATGAGACTGGTGGCCTGCTGAGTCGGGAACAGGACTTTCTGCAATGCCAGTCCTGCCGCGGCAAACGGATTAGGCGGCACGTAGATTACATCGTCGGGTTGAAGCATGACATTATGGGACATATCACCGGATTCCACCATGGCCTTGAGGTCGATGACGAGTTCTTGCGCGCCTTGCGGATTGAGGATATCCTGCTCTTCAACGGCGGCGCACTGTTCGTCGTCGGTTTGTTCGGGCAGATAGCCTCCGCGGGCGGGTCTTGTGGATCGAATGACTTTGATTTTTTCAGGCCAAGCCAGTCTGGTGGGCTGAGTTCGGGCCATGACATCGAGGAGAGTATCTGTTCCGGTCCATGGCATGGGGCCTGGGAGAGCAACTTCTCCGAAGACGAAGATTTGCTGGGAATTATATTCGACGACGTAGACGGTGATGTCGACTTTTTTGTAATATCGTTTAGCGGCGGTTCCGATTTCCTGTCGGATTTGCTGTGGGGTCATTCCGGCGACGAAGACTTCACCGATGAGGGGCAGCGAGATTTTTCCATCAGGGCGAACCTGCTGGGTTATTTCGGAAACCTCTTTAATGGTTCGCGAGGAGATGGCGATGACGTCCGGAGGCATGACACGGTATTCGATTCCCCAGACCGGGCCTCGTTGTTTTTGCAGGAACGATTGCAGACGTTCGATTTTTGTGATGTCATCGTCTTTTTGTTGGCTGCATCCTGCAAGTCCAACGACAATTGCCACGCACAATATTTTGGCAAGATAACCTTGCGTTTTCATGGTACCCTCGGTTTTAGAAAACCTTTATTTTTTGGTTTTGATCATCCGCCTCTTTTGGCAGGATGGATCGGAGCAATCCGATCACGATCAAGAACCTTTCATTCACAGTCGAATCCGTTCACACTGCTTCTTTCGTTCCGCCCCCCAATGAGACATTTGAGACATCGTCAAGATTTACCCGGCCCTTAAGTTCAATCTTTTTGGGCGTGGTAAAACTCGACGATATCCGCCCTATTTAGCGGATATTGGTAATTCCGGAACATTTTGGGTCCCATAACTCGAATGGTTGGTTTAATTTTCCTGATTGACGGAAAAAGCTGAGATCCCAAACTCGAATCTTTTTACATCCGTTCGACGGTTTTAATGATTCTTTTGTTGGTTGTCGATTCTTGAGGAGTGTCGAACGAGATTGTCTGCATTCCGGATAAACGAACTAAATTGTCAAATTTTCAATAGACGTTCATCTCCTTTCCCTTCCTTTAATGCGCCGATTGATCATTGAACTTCGGCAGCGTGGCGGCCAATATATATAATTCCAGGCCGAAACCTCGCGTGTTGATATATTCGATATCGAAATTAAGTTTTCGTCGGACACCGTTTAATGTTTCGTCGTAGCCGTTGCGAATCTGGGCCAGTCCGGTGATTCCGGGTCTGACGGCGAGTCGTTTATTGAAATCGGGAAATATTTCTTTGAGTTCGGCAGAGATTTCCGGGCGTTCGGGTCTGGGGCCGACGAGAGACATTTCTCCTTTGAGGACGTTGATGATCTGTGGTAGTTCGTCGAAGTGTCCTCTTCGCATCCATCTGCATGCGGGGATGACGCGGGGGTCATCCGCTTTTGCCCAGACGGGGCCGGTAGATTGTTCGGCATCGGCGACCATGGTTCGAAGCTTGTACATTTCGAAGAGTCTTCCGTCTTTTCCGACGCGAAGTTGTTTGTAGATGACGGAGCCCTGACTTGAAAATCTGACGATCAGGGCACATAAGAGGATGATGGGAGATAGTAGGATCAGGGCGATGGTACCCAGGATGATGTCTATGAAACGTTTTGTCAGATCGAACACGATTCGGCCCACATTGATTTGGGGTGGGTCAATCGCGTAGCTTTCTATAGTTAATGTTGCTATATCCGGCATATCTGATTTTCTTTCTTTATTCTGTGAGACTTTTGCTCATTGTTTTTACCATCGACATAATGTCGAAGGTGCTTTGCAGGCGAACATCTATCCTAATTTTTGTATTTTTGACTGTGTATTTTCTGTTGAATTAAAAAATCGGCATCTTTTGATATTATTTTTTTAAATACGAAGTTATTTTGCGGGATTTTAGCATTAACATTAATTTATTTTAATTATTTATGTGTTTTTTGTTATTTTTTTAATTTTTTTGTTATTTAAATTATATTTTCACACCCCATGGTCGCGAATATGAGACCCATCCATATCCTTTTATCGACACATAGGCCATTTTAACTTGCAGAGAATGTGAAATTTACCCTTCGACGGAAGATTTTCACGTCCGATAATCGAAAATTAAACAGACGTTTCAGGAATGGAACATTTGTGTACTTGAGGACGTTTTGGATAGGGATAGTTGACTCAATGCCGCCACCGGTTTTATCTTTGGGAAAAGTTGAAGAGATTTTGATGAAATAAATTGCACACGGCAGTATGTCTCTTCGGCGGGCGAGTGGGAGGGCAAATTTTCCTTTCCTTTATTTGGAAAAAGGTGTGCGGAATACGGTATTCGTGGATAACACGCGTTTGATACGCTTTTGATTTTTGGTTTAGCGCGGTTTGGCAGAGGAACGATGAAGATGACGAGTGGATCCCCCCTCTACGGGAAAAAGCGAAGACTACGAAATTAAATTATACGCTTTTGATTTAAACGTGTCGTAGTTTCGGATTTTGAGGAAAGTCGAAGAGTCTTTTTTCACGAACGTCAAGTCGCTTCGACAGGCTCAGCGACCGAAATTTTTGATATTTGTAATGCTACGACATGTTTAAATCAAAGTCGTATTACATGGGATTTATTCGTTGAGTTTCATGAGGACGGGGACTTCCTTGCAGTTGTCCTGCATGTCGCAGTGGATGCAATCGGTCCAGACTTTGTGGGGCAAGAGTTCTTTATCGACGATTTTAAAGCCCCGTCGCTCGAAGAAGCCTACTTCGTAGGTGAGTGCGAAGATATTTTTGAGTTTGAGTCGTTTTGCTTCGGCGATGGCATCTTCGACGAGTTTTCTTCCGATGCCGCAGCCGATGTAGTTTGGATCGACAGCCATGCTTCGGATTTCGCCGAGGTCTCGCCAGAGCAGAGCCAGACCTGCGCAGCCGAGGATTTTTTCTTCGGGATCGACGAAGACGCGGAATTCACGGATTCGTTCGTAGAGGTCTTCGAGGGTTCGAAAGAGCATTCGATTTCGTTCGGCGTAGTAGGAGATCAGGTCGTGAATGGCATCGACATCCTGCATGGTGGCGGGACGAACCGCGCCGAGGGCTTTTTTATTCTGATTTTCCATTCGGTTTTACGCTCCGTGTTATATTTTTTCGGGGTGAACGTGTTTTTCCCTGACGACGCTGACGAGTTTGCCGTCGTGGAGTTCGGTGACGATCTGATCGTTCATATCGGCCATTTCAATCGATGTCATTATTTTAGAATCTTTTGTCCGGCGAGCAATACTAAAACCGCGTTTGAGGACAAGACGGTAGTCGGTGGTGTTTAAGCGGGTTTTCAGATGGTCCAAGACGGTGGTTTTGTCGCGGGCCAGGCGAGATATTGCGTTGTGGAGACGAGTTTCGAGGGTAGCAAGGGTGTAGGAATTTTTCAATTTTGTTTGTTCCGGAGAATGTCGGCGGAGGTTGGCGGTGAGGTGGTCAAGGTGCGTTTTTTTTGTAGCCAGGAAACGGGTGAAGGTGTACTGGGTTTGTTGATGGAGTTGATTGACTCGAAGCTGGGCACGGGTGAGCAGGACATTGGGGGAAATGCGATTGAGTTTGAGTTCTGCATCGTGGGTGAGAGCACGATTTTGTTTGAAACGACGATTGACGGCGTTATTGAGGTTGTTTTGTTGTTCGTCGAGTTGCTGGGCAAAGGGGCCGAGGACCGCAGCGGGATGGCGAAAGATAGGTCGATTGGCCAGGGATGAGAGGGTATTTTTTTCGACGGTGAGGGTGCGACGGACAAGTTGATGAAGTCGCGAATAATGCCAGGACAAGGTGTCGAGGATTTCGCGGAGGACTGGGGTTGCGTGCTGAGCGGCGGCGGTGGGTGTGGCGGCGCGAAGGTCGGCGACGAGGTCGGCGATGGTGATGTCGATTTCATGGCCTATGCCGGAGATGATGGGGAGTTTTGAAGCGTGGATGGCACGGGCGACGATTTCTTCGTTGAAGGCCCAGAGGTCTTCGAGGCTGCCGCCGCCTCGCCCCAGGATGATGAGGTCGATGTTGAGGTGGTCGGAGTTTTCGTTTAAGTCTCGCAGGGCACGGACGATTTGCGGGGCGGCTTGGTCGCCTTGGACAATGACGGGATAAAGGAGTACCCTGCCGACGGGCCAGCGGAGTTCGAGGGTTCGCAGGATGTCTCGGACAGCGGCGCCGGTGGGACTGGTGACCAGGGCAATGGTGAAGGGGAAAGTCGGAATTGATTTTTTATGGGCTGGGTTGAAGAGACCTTCTTTTTCGAGTTTTTCACGGAGTTGGCGGAAGGCGAGTTCCAGGGCGCCCATACCGGAGGGGGTGATTTTTTCGGTGATGAGCTGGTATTGGCCCCGCGGGCCATAGACGTCGATCGAGCCATGGACCAGGACGGCGAAGCCGTCGGTAAGTTTGAATTTGAGGTGCATGGCACGGGATCGCCACATGGCGCAGCTGATCTGGGATTGATTGTCTTTCAGGGTGAAATAGATGTGGCCTGAGCCGGCGAGTGTAAGATTTGAGATTTCGCCTGAGACGATGATTGTGGAGGGGATATTTCGTTTGATGGCAAAACGGATTCGGTCGGTGAGTTCGGTGACGGTAAGGACCTCCGGGCCGACGGGTGGTTTTTCGGGCGTAGCAGGAGCGGCGGAGTCGGGGGATTCGTCGCCGAAGATCAGTTGGTACATCGCATCGTCGGTTTTGCCGGATTTTCGTTTTTTATAGGCCATATGAATATTATACCCGAATATGGAGGAGTGAAAAGTAAGAAGACGAGAAAGGCGAAAAAGAGGCGGATTTTGAAAATGGGCTGTTTATTGGATGAGCATTATCGAGGAGGAAATGAAAATTTTGAGTTGTTTATTTTTTATGTGATGATAGGATTTTTGGATTGGTTGTGTTGAATATTTGTTTTGTTTTCAGGAGAATTTTCGATGCCTATTGTTGATATGCCTTTGAACGAGCTTAAGAAGTATCAGGGACGAAACCCCAAGCCTGCGGATTTGGATGCGTACTGGGATCGGGCGCTTTCGGAGATGCGGGCGGTGGACCCGAAAGTCGAGTTGGTGAAGAGCGAATTTCAAACATCGATGGTGGAATGTTTGGATATGTATTTTACGGGCGTTCGAGGAGCGAGGATTCATGCGAAACTCTGGCGGCCTAAGAATGTGAAGGAGCCTCATCCGGCGGTTGTGCAATTTCATGGATATAGCGGCTGCACAGGTGATTGGTGCGGGGGACTGGGGTTTGCGGCGATGGGGTATACAGTAGCGGCGTTGGATTGTCGGGGCCAGGGCGGTAAGTCGGAGGATGTGGGCGGAGTGAAGGGGACGACACTTACCGGTCATATTATTCGCGGGTTGGACGATTGTGCGGATAATTTGCTGTTTCGACATATTTATCTGGATGCGGCGCAGTTGGCGGGGCTTGTGATGGAGATGCCGGAAGTGGATTCGGCGCGGGTGGGTGTTCAGGGCGGCTCGCAAGGGGGCGGGTTGGCACTGGCGTGCGCGGCGTTAGAACCGAGGGTCAAGCAGTTGGCGCCGTCATTTCCGTTTTTGTGCGATTATAAGCGGGTTTGGGAGATGGACCTTGCTAAAGATGCGTATGGTGAATTGAGGGAGTTTTTCCGGCATCACGATCCTCGGCATGAGCGGGAAGAGGAGATCTTTACTCGACTGGGGTATATCGATTGCCAATATCTGGCGGGGCGGATTCGCGGCGAGGTGTTGATGTTCACGGGGTTGATGGATACGATTTGTCCGCCGTCGACACAATTTGCGGCGTATAACAAAATCACGTCGAAGAAAAATGTGGTGATTTATCCGGATTTCGGACATGAAGGATTGCCGGAAAGCGGGGATATGATGTTTGAATTTATGAAGAAGTTGTAATCCTTCATAGATTGCGACACATAGTGTTCCGAGAAAGAATAAAGAAGTCACAGGCAGGTCAAACAACCTGCCTGTTTTTTTAAGTCTGAGACGCAAACAAAATTGACTTAACACGGGGTTGGATTAAAATGAAGGACATACGCATTTAAATTTTACTTCATTTTAAAAGGGGCTGATCATGCGAAAGCAATTGGGTGGTGTTTTGATCCTGTCGTGTTTTTTTCTGGTGATGAATGTTATGGTGGTGTTGGGCGCGGAGAGAACGCCTACGCCGGCGGAGAAGTTGACGGTTTTTTTGCCTGAGGAGATGCTGGGATTTATTGCGACGAGCGGCGGGGATTATCTGAAGGAACCCTTTGAACGGAGCAGTCTGGGGAAGGTTTGGGCTGAGCCTAGTGTGCAGGAATTTTATCAGAAGATCAAGACGCAGGTTTTGAAGATATCGAGTGAGGAAATGTGCGACCAGGACGATAAGGCTGGGTTTGACGCATGGCTTGATTTTTCCAAAACGGTTTTGAGACGGCCTGTGTTGGTTTGCGTGGCGCAAAAGGCGGGCGAGAATCCGACGTGCGATTCGATTTATGGATTTTTGCTGGTGGAAGGCGGGGAACGTAAGGCGGAGATTGAGGCTGTCGCTACGAAGCTGGCTGCGGTCGATTCTGAAGATGAGGAACGGAGCGTGATTACGCTGGGCGGGGTGAAGGTGAATAGGTCGGTGGGGAAAGATGAGCCGGTGATTTTGTGGGGATGGGTTGGAAACTATTTTGTTTTGAGCGTGAATGATGAGAGAGGGGAGATTTTTGAGCGGGTGGCAAGGGGGGATGAGGCGAAAGCAGACACGAAGGCGGTGTGGAACAGGGTTCCGGCGACGAATGATTTGGCGATTAAGTATGTGGACTTTCAAAAGATCGGCAAGCTGGTTGAGGGCGTGAAAGGTGATGATGAAGATTTGAAGGTTGTGAAGGATGTGTTGGATTCGCTTGGGCTTGGCAGTGTTCGGACGATGTCGGGCCGGGGTGGTTTTTCGGGTCGGGATCTGGTGAGCGATGGGTTGATTGAAATCGCCGGTGAGAGGCGGGGTATTTTTGCGCATTTGAAGACCATTGATTTGGCGGAGATGGATAAGGTTCCGGCGGATGTGATCAGCGCGTTTGTTTATCGGGTGGATTTCGCGGGGCTTTACGATACGGTCATGGAGGCGATCAAGACGGCTTCAGAGAAAGAGTATCGGGAAGCGACAGCGACGATTTCTACAATGGAACAAGACGTGGGCATCGAATTTCGGCGGGACTTGGCGGTGAATCTGGAAGGGACGGTTTCAGGATATGCGATGAAGGGACTTGGGTTTGGATTTTCGCCGGGACAGGCGGTGTATCTATTTAAGCTCAAGGATTCCAAGGCGATGGAAGCGACGATTTTGAAGCTTGAAAAATATGTGGAGGGAAAAGAGGGACAAGTCGAGATGACGAAACAGGAGGTTGATGGGCGGACGTATCATTTTTTGATGATACCGCAGGTCGCGATGATGGGGATGACACCGACGTGGGTGATCGAAGGCGACCGATTGATTTTGGGGACGAATATGCAAGCGGTGAATACGGCATTGGCGATGTGGACGAGCACGCAGCCGAGCCAGGTGGCAGGACTCAGAGAGACACCGGAGTTCAAGCAGGTGACGAAAAATTTGCCGAAAGATCTGGTGGGATTTATGTATGTGGATCACAAGCAGAACATGCGGCAGACCATGCAGATGATGGGGCAGTTTTGGCCTATGATGACGATGGGGTTGCAGAAAGAGGGGAAGATGAAGCTGCCGATGATGCTGCCGCCGGCGGAGGACATTGTCAAGCACATGGGGTCTGAGGCGTCTTATTGCTGGTTTGATGGGGACGGATTGCGGACGCACGGGGAAGGGCCTGTGAATACGAGCAGCATGCAGGCGGCGGCAGTGGCTGTGGGCGCGGCGGTGATGTTGCCGGCGATGGGGAAAGGAAGAGAAGCGGCGAAACGAGGGGTGTCGGCATCGAATATGCGACAGATTATGCTGGGACTTCATACATATGCTTTGGATAACAACGGAATTTTTCCGGACGATTTAAACGTGCTTATTGAGAAAGGGATTATTCCTGAGGAAATTTTGAAATCGCCGCTTGCGCCTGCGAGATTTGAGGGAGAGAGTTATATTTATGTGAACGGTCTGGATGCAGATTGTGATCCGCGATATGTGGTGATTTATGAAAATCCGGCGTATCTATGTGATGGAACAAATGTGGGGCAGTGTGATGCTGCGGTGATGTGGATGAAGCCTGAAGAGTTTGTGAAAGCGTTGCAGACGACGTATGAGAAATTGGGTAAGCCGATGCCGACGATTGAATTTACCGGGAAAAAATCGCGGAATTGGTTTAACTGGTGCGAAACGTGTAACGAGCAAAAACCGCTGACGACGAAGCCAAGCAGCCAGCCGACAGGAGTGAATCTTGAAAGAAAGATTCCTTTTAAATGTACCGATAAAGATTGTGGTGAAAAGGTGTATTACACGATCGGTGAACTTCAGAAGATGCCGCCACCAGGGACAATGGGGCCGATGATGGGACCGATGGTGCTGAAGTGCCCGAAGTGTAATAATTCCACCTTGACACAAGCGGTGGAATGTCCCAATTGTGGTGAAGTTTTTATTATGAAGATGGATCCGCAAACAAATATTTTTGATGACAAGTGTCCGAGTTGTGGGGTAAGTTACGCCAAGGTGTGGCAGGAGAAGTATCGCCTGCAGCACGGCAAGAAATAAAGATAAGAGGAAATAGTTCCTGGGCCTGAGGAGAATGGAAGTATCATCACAATGAACGTTATGTCGCTTCGACAGGCTCAGCGACCGAAGTTTTACAGCTTGAAAACAATCGGCACGGGAGAGGTTTTCTTTCCTGTGCCGATTGTTTTTTTCCCGCCATTTTTCCGCTGTTTTTTAATCGACGATTTATCGAGGGTTTAATACTAATTCCATTTACTTCGTGCGCGGGGGCTAATGTCACGATATCCCGATTTCGAAGCTCATACTGCCTGAAATAGTTTATTGACATTAAAGTACCGCGCATTCAATAAGTCAATTCCGTA
>JAAZAW010000229.1 GCA_012514125.1 Phycisphaerae bacterium
GACAGACTTATCACGTTGGAATAGCTCCGCCATCTGGTTCAGCGACAGCCAGACCGTCTGACCCTGAATGTGAACCTCAAGGCGGGTATTTCCATCTTCCGTCTGATAGAGAATTAATTCCGATTTTTGATCCTCAGGCATAGTTTCTTGACTTTCATCCTTGTTTTATCGAAAACGCTCACCAGTGATTTTACCGAATCATGAGTATCTCAAAACCTTTTTCATCTTACCAAAAAGGTGATCCAAGTATGAAAGATAAAATCCGGCATTCTACCGAGGATCGTTGAGGTTGCCAACCATAAGGTTGAATGATGAAGACGCCTGCGGATTTTTTTGCGGCGGGGTAAAGGATAGGGGTGAAAGAGGCTTTATTCATCTGATAATTGGGGCAATTTTCTTGGCTCGAAAAAATCTTCAGATATTTTTTATATTTTTCTGATTTTTCCAGATTTTGGCTGTTTTGTCGCCAATTTCTGGGTCTCATTTTATGGAAGAGTGACGCCGAAAAGACGCCCGAAGGGTAAAAATAGGTCATTCTTTCGTGAATCCAAAAGTGAAGAAATTGTTGAAATGCTTATCTGGTAGTGGATAACGTAGTAAAAATAGAAAAAGCGGGCGAAGGGAATCGAACCCTCATGACCAGCTTGGAAGGCTGGAGCTCTACCATTGAGCTACGCCCGCATTCTAAACCATCGTATTTTAACTAATCTCCCCTCGATTTGACAAGAAATACTTTTGCACTTTCTCTCTTTTTTCATTTACCCAAAGCCAAGCCGCCGGACCAGGGCCTAAGAGATTGTTTCAGTGAACGTTCTATGGTACATTTGTTCGGATAGAATAAACGGAGATCAGGATCTATGACAAAACGTTATGCGGTAATTATGGCGGGAGGATCGGGGACACGTCTTTGGCCTATGAGCCGAACGGATCGGCCCAAACAACTTTTGCCCCTTTGCCCGGATGGCCGGTCCCTGCTGAGGGAAAGTATCCGACGCCTGAGTGGGTTGTTTTCATCTCAGGATATCTTTGTGATTGCGGCGAAACATCATTTGCCTGCCATCGCGAAAGATTTAGTGGAACTGCCGGCAGAAAATCTGATCGGGGAACCCGTGGGACGGGATACCGCCAACGCGGTGGGACTTTCAGCGGCGATTCTTGGGGCACGCGACCCGGAAGCGACCATGGGGATTTTCACGGCAGACCATTTAATTGAGCCGATCGAGACCTTTGGCGCCGCGATGGGCTTGGCGTATGAAATGGCGGAAAAACATCCGGAATATTTGTGTACCTTTGGAATCAAACCAACATCGCCGCATACGGGATTGGGCTACGTGCATCGCGGACAGCCGATGGACAAAGCGGGAACGTATGAAGTTCTGGAATTTAAGGAAAAGCCCGATCTGACGACGGCCAGGGAATACGTGGCGAGCGGAGAATATTACTGGAACTCCGGAATGTTTGTGTGGAAGATTTCGACGATTCTGGAACAATTACGTCGGCATTTGCCGCAAAACGCCGAACGGTTGATGGAACTGGGAAAGAATTACGGTCAGGCGGGATGGGAGGCAATGGCGGAGGACGTTTATCCAAAGTTGCAGAAAATCAGCATCGATTTTGCGGTGATGGAGAAGGCCAAACGGGTGATGGTGGTGGAGCTGGATTGCCGATGGGCCGATGTCGGGAGCTGGCCTGAGCTGGAAAAAATCACGGGACTGGATGAAAACGGCAATGCGGTACTGACAAAGCTGGTAACGATGATGGAGAGTCACCATAATGTGATCGTGAGTTCGGAGGCGGATCATCTGATGACGCTGATCGGGGTGAATGAGATGATTGTGGTCCACACCCCGGATGCGACGCTGATTTGTTCGAAATCGCAGGCACAGAAGATAAAGGACATGGTCGCAATGCTGGAATCGCAGTTCGGGAAGAAGATGGTTTGACAATGTCTCGTCGGCTCGAAGATTGAATTTTGCTTTCCAGACAGAAAATTTAGTTTTCTCTAAAAGGATTTTCTCAATAAGTAATACTGATCATCCGGAGCCAAAAGCCCAACCGCCCTACCCTTAAAGATCGCACACGGGTGGCCGAATGCGAATTTTCGGGGAAATAAGCAATTCCAAAAACCATAAGCACTTTATTTGAATGAAGATAAGAATGAAAAATATTTTTATTTTTGTCGATTTGACCTGGGCGAGAACCTTGAAAGATGAAAACTCGGTGCAATTTTCATGTATTTGCATCTAATTTCATGTTTTTTTCATATCGGACCCCGGAAATTCGAGAGATAACAGGGGTGCCATAGAAACC
>JAAZAW010000230.1 GCA_012514125.1 Phycisphaerae bacterium
AACGAACGAGATAAATCGTCTTTGGCTTCAGGCCACGGGTATAATCGAGGCCCTGAACCGTTGAAAACTCCAGCGAATTTCGCAGTTCCGGCGGCAGCATATTGATAACCGCGTCGAACTCACGATCTTCCACGCCGACGACGGTGTTAGGCTGAGAATAAAATTTGAGAAAATCCTTCGCCCCGCCGATCCGGACGTGCCGGTCGCCCGAATGCAGATAATAAATCGTCGTTTCTTCCTGCCAGCGGACCAGGGCGTAACTGGAATCGGCGTCACCGAGCGATTTCATCGCATGAGCCGCCTGCGAACCGATCTTATAGCGTTCGAAAACCGGCAACACAAAAACCGAAACCGTCGCACCGAACAACACAGCCGATAATGTCGTCATCCAGAAAAATCGCATCGGTTCGCGGCGATATGCCGCGTAAACAATCAATCCCGCAGCCACGATCAGCACCGCCGACAACACCGCGACCTGCCAGATAAACCCCATGTAAACCAGCGAACCAACCATCGCTCCAATCGCCAGAATTCCCCACACCACCGAAAGGCAAATCGTCACCGGTTTTCGCCATCGCCGCCACTCCGCTTCGTCAGGCCCGCAGACCCAGCGATCCATCATCATCGCCAGCAGCACAATATACGCCGGTAATATCACCAGCCAATAATGCACCATCTTCGTCGCCATCAGTTCCAGAATCAACGTCGGTCCCAACAGCCAGGCGAAAAGAAATTTGATATCGCGGTCTTTGCGATGCCGCCAGGCGAAAATCGCCGCCGGTGCCAAAAATGCCGACCAGGGCCAGGTATCGATCAATCCCGTCAGCACATAAAACCCCGGAAATCCGCGATGGCCTTCGACCGGCATCTTCGCGCGTCGAACAAGATCATAGCCCACGAATCGCTCGACCAGCGCGCCGTCCGAAAGATAATTCGCGACAATATACCACGGCAGCCCGACCGCCAGCGACAACGGCAACCCCCACCAGAACCCCGTCCGCAAAAACCATCGCCGATCTTTATCGATCACCAGCAACACAGCGATGAGTCCGACCAGCACAAGAAACACCGTCGGCCCCTTGACCAGAATCGCCGCACCCGCCGACAGCCACAGCACAAGCTTATGTCGCCGCAAATCCGCCCCGCGGTAAATCTCCCACAAACACACCACACCCAACAGCGTCAAAAAACCCAGCGTCGCATCAGCCGTACAAAGTTTCGCTTCGATCACCACCATCAACGACGTGCCCAGCGCCAGCCCGCCGATGAGTCCCGCGGTCTTCGAAAATCGTTGCGAAAGATATCGCGCCAATACCCCCGCCGTCAACGCGGTCCATAGCCCCGAAAATAACCGCGCCGAAAAATCACTCACTCCCAGAACTTTAAACGACAACGCCATCTGCCAATACGGCAACGGCGGTTTGTGAAAGTGCATTTCGCCATTTAAATGCGGTACAATCCAGTCTTTCCAGCTTTGGGCGAAAAGTATTTCCTTCGCGGGCTGAGCAAATCTCGGCTCATCGCGGTCATAAAGCGTCACGCGCCCCGTGCCAAGCCAGTAAAACATCGTCAGCACGACGCCCAGCAAAAAAATCGTTCGCCAACTTAAAGGCCCCTCAATCGTATCGTCCGCACATCGCAGTGATTTCATTTATTTCAAGCCCGCCGATTTCGCCATCGACTCGATGAGTTCCTTCGTCCCAGATTCTTCAGGCGTTTCCGCAATCACACGAATAATCGGCTCGGTATTACTCCCGCGAATATGCACCCACGATTTTTTCGCGGGCCAATCGATCCGCAACCCATCCGCCGTATTCACCTGCTCGTCGGCATATTGTTTCGCCAATTTCTCGATCAATGCCGGCACCGCCGACAGATCACACGGAAATTTCGTCTTGATCATCGAATATTTCGGAACCTCGGCGACAAGCTGCGAAACCGTCTTGCCCGTCCGCACCAGTAATTGCAAAATCATCGCCATCCCGGAGAACGAATCCCGCACCGGCACCACCTTCGGCAAAATCACTCCGCCGTTGCCCTCGCCGCCGAACGGACAATGATGATCGATCACCGCTCTGGCGACATTCGCCTCGCCCACCGGTGTGCGAATCACCTTCTGACCATAGTTCGCCGCGACGTCTTCGATCATTCTCGACGTCGAAAGATTCACCGCCACCGGCCCGGGCGCCCTTTCGAGCACATGCCACCCCGCCAGCACCAGCGTATATTCCTCACCGATATACGTTCCATTCTCATCCACAATCGCCAGCCGATCCGCATCCGGGTCCTGGGCAAATCCAACGTCCGCCCGCGCATTTTTCACCGCATCCGCCAGCGACGTCAGATTTTCGACAATCGGCTCAGGCGTATGAGCAAATCGCCCGTTCGGCTCATTATTGATATGAATCAGCTCGCAGTTAAGTTCCTTCATCAACATCGCCGTCCCCACGCACCCGGCCCCGTTGATACTATCGAGCACGACCTTGAATCGACGCTCACGCACCGCGTCAAGCAATTTCGGATCGCACGTTTCGAGCACCCGCTGAACATGAATCTTGTGCGTCTCGGTATTAAAACAAAACTGCCCGCATTCCCCCGCCGTCACATGAGCCGGCGATTCCGCATAAAATCGATCTTTGATCTCCTGCGCCCGCCTGACGTCAAACGCCAATCCATCAGGTCCGATGAGTTTAATCCCATTCCATTCAAACGGATTATGCGACGCCGTCACCACCGCCGCCCCCGCAGCCCCAAGCTCGCGCACCATCAGACACGCTCCCGGCGTCGAAACCACACCGATATCGATCACATCGCGCCCCACCGCCATCAATCCCGCCGACACCGCCGACCGCAGCGCCGAACCGCTCACCCTGCTGTCGCCCGCTAAGATCACAGGCTTATTCTTATCCACCAGCACCGTGCCGAAAAGCATCCCCAGCTTCATCGCATCGGCAACCTTTAAATCCACGCCCACAATTCCACGAATGCCCGATACACTGATAATTAACGCCATGTTGCACTACCTCATAAATTGATGTTTCCTGCAAGGTGCGTCACGACACACCCTCTTCATCTCTGACTTGCAGACTTTCTACGACGATCAAACTTCTTCGACTCGCTTTTTTACCACAACGATTCCCCAGGCCGGGAAATCTTGATGATCTGACTTTCGAGCCGAACTTCCACTTTCTCGTTCCCGGGTCCCTGAGAACTCTTGAACTTCGCGTACTCCGAATTCACGATCAAATACGGATATTGTTTGCTCCATTTTTTCAAATCCGCGTTTCGCGGGATAAGCTTGCGGGAAATCTTGCCCTTGCCCGGCGTGCCGACCGCGTTCTCAGGATACGACCCGATCGTCACCAGACTTTTCACCGGACCATGCGACACATACGCAGGCACACCTTCGTTTCGCAGAATCTTAACCATCTCCACCGCGCCCTGCTTGCGACCGGGTCCATAAAATTGCCCCACCTGAAGCGTCCAGTACCCTTTCGTCTTTTCCAGCACCCAACTCGCCGCGATGGGCGGATCAGGCTCCGGCATCGGTTCAAGATGCGCATCCACAAATGGATACCCCTGATCGGGCACCATCAACGATTTAATAAATTGCATATCTCGCTGCGCGTTCGCGTCGTCCAGGCTTGAATATTGTCCATACATCACCACCGTATACCCGCCCACCTGTTGTTTGCGAATCTTGCCCGCGTCGATTCCGCGAACCTGCCGGAGCGATTTAACCACCACATCCGCGTACACTTCCTGCCCGGGGTTTAATCGCTTGACGATAACCGTCCAGCGCTCGCCCCCGCGATCGATCACCCCCGAAGAACTCCCTCCCACCCCACTGCAACCACTCAGTAAAATCGCCCCCATCACACCGACAACACCCGCCAAAACCCATACAGTCGTTTTCAGGTCGAGTTTCTTTTTCATTTTCGTTTTCCCGGCTTATCCTTGTTAAACGATTGCTTTTGTATCGTCAATAACTTACGAATTCCCTTGCCGGCGACACCCAGAATCTGTTGCAACTCCTTGGCTGAAAACGTCCCATGCTCTGCCGTCCCCTGCACTTCCACCAATTCCCCCTTCCCCGTCATCACCACGTTGAAATCCACTTCCGCCACAGAATCTTCACTGTAATCCAAATCCAGCAAAACCCGCCCGCACACGATGCCCGCCGATATCGCCGCCACCGACGACTTGATCGGATTCTTCGCAAAAATACCCGCCTTCATCGCGCATTCCACCGCGTCCACCAACGCCGCATACGCCCCCGTAATCGATGCCGTCCGCGTCCCGCCGTCCGCCTGCAAAACGTCGCAATCGATCCACATCGAATTTTCGCCCATTACATCCATATCCACCACCGCCCGAAGCGCCCGCCCCACCAATCGTTGAATCTCCTGGCTTCGACCGTCGGTCTTGCCTTCACTTCGACGCTTGCGCTCCGGTGTGCTCGATGGCAACATACCATATTCCGCGCTCACCCATCCCTTACCGCTCCCTTTCCGCCACGCCGGTACACCCGCTTCATACATCGCCGTGCAAAGCACCCGCGTCTGCCCCATCTCGATCAGTACACTCCCCGGCGCATAACAGGTAAAATGCCGCGTAATCTTCACAGGCCGAAGTTCATCCACCCTTCGCCCGTCGTTTCTACGTACCACCTTGCCGGATGCTCCGGACTTTTGTGACTTTTTCATAATCGAATTTCTCCACCGCTGCCCATCAGCACCGCCAGCAATGTCCGCTGAAAATGAAGCCGGTTTTCCGCTTCCTCAAAAACACGAGAATGCGCCGATTCCATAATTTCATCCGTCACCTCAAGACCGCGATACGCCGGCAAACAGTGCATGAAAATAGCTTGCGGATTGGCATGCTTCATCAATTCCCTATTAATCTGATATCCCGAAAACTGCCTGATGCGTTCCTCCCGTTCCTCTTCCTGTCCCATCGACACCCACGTATCGGTATAAACAATATCCCCCCCTTTCACCGCAATCACCGGGTCGGTCACCTGCTCGACCTGGGCTTTGGGATATCGCTTGAACAAAAATTCAAAAAACTCCTGCTCCAGCTTGAACCCTTCCGGCGAAGCGATCGAAAACCCAAGCCCCAAAGAGGCGCACGCGCTCGCCAACGACCGGGCCACATTATTCCCGTCGCCGATATACACCATCTTCAACCCTTCCAGCTTACCGAACTCTTCCTTCGCCGTCATCATATCCGCCATCGCCTGGCAGGGATGACTGTAATCCGTCAACGCGTTAATCACCGGAACACTCGCATACTTCGCCATCTCGCATACCGCCTCATGGCTGAATGTCCGCGCGACAAACCCGTCGCACATCCCGGACACCACTCGCGCCACATCCTTCACCGGCTCACGCTTGCCCAGACCAATCTCCGCACTCGTTACATAAATCCCCTGCCCGCCCAAATGAACCATCGCCGTCTCAAAACTCAAACGTGTCCGCAACGACGGTTTCTCAAAATACATCACCAACGTCTTCCTCGACAGCGACGCCGGCAGTTGCCCCGCCCGAAAAAGCTTCTTATCCGCAATCGCCTTGTCGATCAATGCCGACAAAAACGCGCTATCGTGATCCAGAATATTGACAAAATCCTTAATTCGGGCCATCGCTGTTCTCCTGTGTCTCCCGGGCCAAATCAGCCTCGTATTCCGTAAAAACCTGATCGAGTATCGCCATCGCCTGATCCGCCTCCGACGTCGTAATCGTCATCGACGGCGTGAGTCGAAGCACCGTCTGCTGCGTGCAATTGATCCGAAGTCCTTTCTCCAGCGCCTTCGTCACAATCGAATCGCCCGGCACCGTCAGTTCCACTCCGATCATCAATCCCAACTGGCGAACCTCTTTAATCAACCGATATTTTTCCTTCATCGCGTCAAACTTCACACGAAAATATTCCCCCATCTGCCGGGCGTTCTCGAGCAAATTCCCTTCCTCGATCGCCTCAAACACCGCCACTCCCGCCGCACACGCCAGCGGATTGCCCCCGAACGTCGAGGCGTGTTTTCCCGGAACCATATACGCCGCAACCTCAGGCCTGGCCACAATCGCACCCAAACTCACCCCCCCGCCTATCGCCTTCGCCAGCGTCATAATATCCGGTGTCACATCAAAATGCTGATGCCCGAACCACTTGCCCGTTCGTCCCATCCCCGTCTGAACCTCATCGAAAATCAACAGCATCTTCTTCGCGTCGCAAAGCTCCCGCAACGACCGAATGTACTCTCCACTCGGCACATTCACCCCACCCTCGCCCTGCACCGGCTCGAGCATCACCGCAATCGTCTCATCGTCCGACGCCCGATCCACCGCGTCAAAATCACCAAACGGAACATACGTAAAACCGGGAACCAGCGGATGAAACCCCGCGTGCGTCTTGGCCTGTCCCGTCGCCGTCATCGTGGCAAACGTCCTGCCGTGAAAACTCCGTTCCATCGTTATAATCTTATACCGTTTCCCGTCTCCGGCAAGTCGAGCAAGTTTGATCGCCGCCTCGTTCGCTTCTGCACCACTGTTACAGAAAAAGCACTTGCCCCCAAAGCTCTTCTCCGAAAGCAACTCCGCCAATCGCCCCTGCTGGGCATTGTAAAACGTATTATCGATATGAATCAACTCTCCCGCCTGACGACGAATCGCCTCCACCACCTTCGGATGGCAATGCCCCAGTCCGCTTACCGCCCACCCGGGAAACATATCCAGATACTCTTTCCCATCCATATCCCACATCCGGGAACCTTCCCCCCGAGTAATCACCACAGGAAGCCTCTTGTAATTCCCAATCACATACCGATCAAATTGCCCGATCACATCCAAAGTATTCATCGCCACTCTCCAAAAATGCTCTTTGCATTTTGCAATAACCTATTTCACTATCTGCGTCCCAACGCCTTTATCCGTATAAATCTCCAGCAACAGCGAATGCTCGATCCTGCCATCGATAATATGCGCCTTTTTCACCCCACCGTTCAGCGCCCGCAAACACGCGTTCACCTTCGGCATCATCCCTCCCGTAATCACACCCTGCGACACAAGCTCCCGTATCCGGGCCTCATTCAACTCGCTCACCAGCGACCCAGGATCTTTCGGATCCATCCGAATCCCGTGCGTATCGCTCAGCACCACAAGCTTCTCCGCCTGAACCGCCGCCGCCACCTCACCTGCCACATCATCCGCATTAATATTCAATTTACCGCCCGCCCGGTCGATCGCAATCGGCGCAATCACCGGAACCATATCCGCCTGGCAAAGCAGCTTGAGCAAATTCGCGTTCACACTCGTAATCTTCCCCACATATCCGATATCGATCCGTCTGCCTTCATCCC
>JAAZAW010000231.1 GCA_012514125.1 Phycisphaerae bacterium
AAACGTCGAAGCACTTGAATCTTTTTCACCAGTTCCGGTTCGAGCGTCGCCAAGAGGGATTCTTCGTCTTCCTGGTCGGTGTTGTCCTTCGCAGATTCTTCAACGAGAACAGGTTCGTCTGTTACTTCGTTTTTGATCTGAGGTTGCTCAGGTTTCTCTGCTTTTTCAATAAGGGATACCGTTTCGTTTTCGGTCTCTCTATATACCGACGTCGTATCCGCCACCGAAGTTTCGTCGCCTGATGCCTGAGTTTCGATTTTGTCCGATTCCTGCGTCTTCAGGGACGATGCCAGATTTTTAAGCCTTGTTTCTGTCGTGATGATCATTTCCGCCCAGGCGTCGAGTTTCATATCAAGTTCGACGAGAGCCTGATCGATTCTGTCGTCCTCAAGGGGCAAAGTTTTCAAAATTTCCAGTCCATCATTTCCGTTCATTGTTGTCCTTTAGCGTTATAAACCGTTGTCTCTAATATCGCCATAAACGGCAAGATGGATAATATACACAATATAGTTAACATTACGTTTAGCTATTCTAAATATACAATTCAGGTTTTTGAAAAGCGGAAAAATTCCTGAAAAGAAAAACTGGTCCGATAATAATACATGCGATGCAACGATTTGAAGGGAAGGGATAACCAATTAATCTCAAATTTTGTCATTTTTTAACGTTGAGACCCTATTCAATCAAAGCGTATGATGCCGTTTCTTCAAAATTTAGGTGGTTTTGCGCTTTTTGGATTTAAGAATATCGATAAAAACGTTATACTGTTCCTGTGCCAAACTCATGGAGTGTTGTTGATGATGACTGGAACAAAAACCAGTCCGGAAGGGCAAGAAACGAACACGGTGATCTGGATCGGTCAATCTCGCTCCGATCCATATTGGGAGCGATGCGCAACTCGTTTTGACATTAAACCTTACGAAAATATTTATGACGCCGTCGCTGATATTCTGATCGAAGGGGCGGTTCAGGCGTGTGTGATTAATGGAAGCGATGTCGGCGCGGATACAAACACGCTCATCCAAACGATTCTTTCCAAAGAATTGGCTCGATCGGTTCTGGTGTACAACCTCATTGAATGGCCCGGCCGATATCATCAACCCGATCTGACGGAATCGCGGATCATAAAAATCACGACGGTTCCACAACTGATAGAATTATTGGAAAAAATTCCGGGCACAGGTTCGGAGGCACAAATCTATCAAACACCCGACGTTCAAAAAACCGATCAGCCGGTTGATCAGACGGGGGAACATCCATTTTCTTTGCAGCGGCCTGTTGAAGGGGGCGAGGAAAAAGCTTTGGGCAGTTCAGCGGTGGAAGAAAAAAATTCCGTAATGTCCTGGCCTATGGAGCCGCCGGTTGTGGAACATTCCGACGAGGTGGAAACCGTTTTATTGGACGATGTCGAAGATTCTCATGATCAAAATTCTGAAATTGGCGGAGAAAATGAAGATCAGACGCAGGCGGAGGAATTGGAAAACGCTTTGAATCTGGATAAGTTAGCCTCCAGGGCTGAGCGAAAAACTTCCGTTGATGAAATGGACAAGGTCGAGATCGACAACAATAATTTTCATCTGGCCCAGTTGACTTCGGAAGAGCTTGACGCCTTGCTGGGTTCTGAGCCTGATAAAAAATGAAAGAACGAAAATGATACTCATGACTGCGGACAAAATATCGATTCATAAACTTTTACTCATTGGCCCGCATCCTGCGGTGGTCGATCAGATTGAAAAATCACTGCCGTCGGCGGATATCGCGATCGAGTCGGATTTGCTGACGGGGTTGATCGAGTTGTCTCGTGAATCGTTCGATGTGGCTTTGATTCAAATCTCGCGAAATGTGGATCACCTGGGCGCCGCTTTGCGGAATTTCAGGCGAATCAGAGTATCGACGCATATTTTATTGCTTTGCGAAATGCTCGATGAGCCTGCTGCGCTGAGTATGGTTCAGAGAGGTCTGGCGGAGGATTATCTTATTCTACCGATGGATACCGGGGAATTGCTGACGGTCTTAAAACGCCTTTGTCCTGTTCGAGTGTCCGCGGAGGACGACCGAATGATTTCGGCAACCGGTCGCGCCGGCGCTTTGCCCGATATCGGCAAGATGGCCATGAAAAACGTGGACGATCCACGGATAATTGTACGCGAGCTTGGCGAGTTGATCGATGCCGCCCGGCGTGGCGTGGGTGAATTACTCGAACGTGTCTGCTGGTCGGCTCTGTTTGTGTTTGGTGCTCAGGGGGTAAAGCTTAGCTGGAACGAAACCACGGTCGTGGTGGGAAAATCTCAGCCGAAGTATGATCATGTCATTTCCTTTTCCGCCGACGGCAAGACACTGGGGAAACTCGAACTCGCCGGCGACGGTGCTTCCATTAACAATCTTGGATTTGCCAGTTTTCTCGAACAGCTCGTGCCCGGATTGGTTCGCCTGGCGACCTCGCATGGAGAACTTCAGGAGATGGCCAATACCGATTCGCTGACGGGATTGGCGAATCGCCGATATCTCAACGACGTTCTGGAGCACCTGGTCGAACGGGCCAGGAACGAACGGTTTCGCGTGACGCTCGTACTCTTCGATTTCGACAATTTCAAGCATTACAACGACACCTATGGCCACGGCGCGGGCGATGAAATTTTGCGAGAAGCAGGCATGCTCATCAAACGCTGTATTCGCCGGCAGGACTTTGCCGCCCGATATGGTGGGGATGAAATCGCGGTAGTTCTGTGGGACTGGCAGCATCGGCGAATGCCCAACAGCGAGCATCCGCGTTCGGCGATGGCCATTATGGAACGCTTCAGAAAATTGCTCAAACAGCACCATTTCCCTCGTCTGGGTTCGCAGGTGCAGGGCAC
>JAAZAW010000232.1 GCA_012514125.1 Phycisphaerae bacterium
CCATTCTCAGCAGAGAACTGTTTCCCTGGTACGCCGGCGCTGTCATACACATCAAGATTCGCATCGTCGCCAGTTGATCGACGTTTTCCATAACCGGCAAATTCATCAAATCGTCCATTCGCTCGATTTTTCCGGAAATCTGATCTCGCATTGCCTGAGTATAATTCAAAACCGCCTGAGGCTCCGGAGGTAAATCGACACCCAAAAGACTCAGAACTTCATAACCGAGGTTGATGGCCTGTTCGTTTTGATTCTGCGACGTATAAAACAGAATCTTTAATTCATATATCCTGATCCGCGAAGGCAGGTCGCGCATATGCGTCAGAATTTCCGAAGACAGCAATTGTGCCCGTTCAAAGTTGGCACTGAAATATTCCGCCTCCATCGACTCCATGTATAAATTAAGCGTCAAATCATAATAACGATCCCATCGATCGGATGGAAGCATTCCGATTCCCATACTCAAATACCAGATCGCCGATCCAAAAGTAGACGACCGTTTCGCCTGGCGTCCCGCCATAAGATTCAACTCGGCGACTTTGAGCGTTTCCTGTTCGTCCTGCAAATATTGAAATCCTTCGTTGAAGTGATCCACCAGACTGAATACGGTTTGTTCCACCTGGTCCTTTGATTTTTTTTCGAGCAGTAATTGTCCGAGTTTGAGATGAATCATCTTACAGGATTTTCGAGGAGCCAAACTATACGCGGCCTGCCGAACACGATCATGCAGAAATTCAAAACAATGTGGTTTTCCCGTCCGACGATGGTTGTGTTGCCGAGCGTCTTGGGGACATTTTTCCGGTGCAGGCAAAATCAACCCCTTTTCGATCGCTTCGTTCAGACCTCGTAATACGTCGTTGACAGATTTGCCCACAATTTCAGACAACGTTTCAAGATCGAAATGATTTCCGATACATGACGCCTGCGACAGAAGTTGCTGAGTCTTCTTGGGCAACTTTTCAATCTCTTGCGTCATCAGAATAGCCGCATTATCCGTAATGTCGGCCCGACGTACGCGTTCAATATCCCACGTCCATTGCCCCGCATCGGGATCAAAATACAAAATACCCTGTTCATGCAGACGGTGCAAAAACTGAATAGCAAAAAAAGGATTCCCGCCGGTCTTTTCGTAAATCAGATCAGACAACCTCTCTGTCGATTCTGATCGGTTTTTCAACACGTCCGCCACCATCCGGCTCAGCGTTTCACGGGAAAGATTTTCCAAATGAATTGTTTTGACAACCGTTTTTAGCCGATTCAAGCTTTCAATCATCGCCATTAATGGATGCGAGGAAGAAACCTCTTTATCACGATAGGCACCGATGAGAAGAAAATATTGCGATTCGGGACCGATGACCAGAGTCTTTAACAACTCCAGGGTCGAAACGTCCGCATCCTGCAAATTATCAATAAACAAGATAAGGGGATGCCCCGGCTGAGAAATTGTTTGCACAAAACGCTGGAATGCCTGGTAAAACCGGAATTGACTTTCCACCGGTCCCAGTTCGACAAGAGCAGGCTGCGGACCGAGAATCAGCTCCAGTCTCGGCATCACATCGATTAAGACTCTTCCCTGATCGCCCAAAGCCTGAAGGATTCTTATCTTCAATTCATCCACCCGTTCAACACTTAGCGTTAGAAACTGATCGATCAATTCCGAAAATGTTTCAATAACCGCATGGTAGGGTGTATTAGGTCGATAGATATCGACGTTTCCACGAATAAAATACCCGCCTTTTTCCGTAACAATTTCTTGAAGGGAATCGACCAGTGTCGATTTACCCACCCCTGCATTTCCACTGATTAAAAAAACTTCTCCCGCTCCCTCAGCCACTTCTTCGACCGCTTGAATCAGCATCGCACATTCCGCTTCTCTGCCGTAGAGCTTTTCATGTGAAATCTGAAATATCGCGGAAAAATCTTTTGTCCCCAAAGCGAAAGGTTTAATCTCACCTCTTCGATTCAATTGATCCAGCGCGCATTCAAGATCGGTCTTCAAACCATAGGCGGACTGATACCGATCTTCAGGATTTTTCGCCAGTAACTTCATGACAATGTCCGAAAGTACAGGCGAAATTTCAGGATTGACCTGTTCCAGCGGCACCGGAGTCTTGGCCAAATGAAAATGAATGAGTTCCGATGCGCTGGCCGATTCAAAAGGCAATTTCCCCGCCAGCATTTTGTATAAAACAACGCCGAAGGAATATAAATCCGTACGATAATCGACCGATCGGTTTATTCTGCCTGTCTGCTCCGGCGAAATATATTCAGCCGAAATCTCCGATAAGTCGAAATCTTCACCCCGAACGTGAATTACCTCCTCACGTGTGGAAATCGCAAAATCGATAATCGTCGCAACGGGTTCCTTGTCATGAACGATAATATTGGTGTCACTGAGGTTGTGATGAATAATCTTTCGAAGGTGAAGTTTCTGAAAAACACCCGCCAGATAAATCGCCAAAGCCAAAATTTCATTTTGCGACCATCGATGCCTCGTCATACTCTGCCCCAGTGTCTCCCCTTCAATATATTCAAGTAACAACGCAGGCCTGCTATTGATGACTTGATATTCATAAGCCTTGCGAACTCCCGGTATATCGATGTCTCTCGTCAATGTAAATTCATTGACCAAACGTTCGAGTTCTCTTGCCCCGGGATGATCGTTACGTAAAAATTTAATAATTCGTCCCCTCTCGCCTCCAACTCCAGGCTCATGAAATATCATGGATTTAATCCCTTCGTGGATACAAACAAGAGCAGAAAAATCCACTTTCACTGTATCCATACGCATCTCCCTGTTTTAGATTCCAGATACGCCTTAAAATCGTTCCATGCCTCGATCAACGGGTCAAGTGTCCCCTCGTATTCTTCGATATCCAAATCAAGAATTTCTTTCAATCCCTGAATTCTGTTCCTCATCTCGTCTCTTTCCATCACCGGCGTCAAGATCAGCAAAAATCGTGTATAGTGAGCGAACATTTTTTTCAAAAGATTAAAATGTCGCGTATCCAGGCCGAAGCTTTCAAACATTTCCTGCCAATGACACGCCCATCCCGAAGTTATGAAAAATGTCCCCGGCACTTTACATTGCTCTGCATAATAATTTTTCCTGCCGCCGATAAATAACCCGATACAATCGTCCACCCGACGCCCACCGTCCTTCGGGAAAAAAACCGGAATCGTAACGCCAAGCCGTTCCCGCATTCCTCTTCGCCATCTGCCGCATGATCCATACCCCAAAAATAACCCCTTCACATAAAAACTTAATTCCCGTGCCGCCTCACTCAAAGCACGATCCAGCACATGACCATTTCGATGAAGTCCCATTTCCAGCACCCGAACGATCACATTCAAACCCTCCGAAGGTTCCGGTCGAAAGGAACTCACGTGCGGAATCCGCTGCACATTTCGAGCCCCCTGCGATTCAAGCAACTCGATCAAACCGTCGGACCGAGCATCTTCCAGAACCGTCACCCGTTCCACATCGGGGTCGCTCGCCAGCATATAGGCAATCTCACGTTCCAGAATTTCACACGTGATGATACCCAGAGTTCCCATAAAACCACCTCTCACTCCGAGCCGTCTTCGCTCGAAACGGATTCCAGACATTTTTGTTCGCTTTCCGCTCTCTCGCTTTTCTCTTGCCTTTCTCGATGAACATCCGAAATAATTCTCAGGCCATGCCGACCCGGATCGTCTATATCGCGAGTAACCGTACGAAACACTTCCGGCGTACTTTTCGCCGGAATCAAATCCACAAAACCATACCGTTTCAGAAATCGCCGATACTCCGGCATAGGCATCCCTTCAGTCCAATAAGAAAGTTCCAGAAGAAAAATCTTCTTAAACGTCGCCGACGACGCAAACATGCAATGATGATCTTTGATCTTATCTCCCAGCTCGATCATCTCGTCAAGTTTATCCGGATCGATCACAAGTTCTCTCGCCATCGCCAGCGACGTATTTCCCACATGAAAAACCTCGCCGACACAAGGAGGAATCAACCCGACCTTTTGCGCTTTGACCGCGTCAATATAGGTTCCCGAAGCCCCCGAAAGATACGCCGTATGAATTTCTTCCGGCAAAATCCCACCATGCTGACAAAGACTCATATACCCCGCTCGAATCGCTCCAATCGCCTTGCCCGCCTCTGAAACATCCTCCTGAGTCATATAAACATCGTCGCCAAGATGCAGCAGACGATCCATTGTCTCGATATGCGGAAGATTAATCAAACCTGCCGCCATCGCCTGTTGAATAATGGCAATCGTTCCGGTTCCGGTGATTCCCGTCGGACGAGGAACATCCGTCCCACCCACAATTCCTTTTACACGAAAATCAATCAAAGGCCCCTGTGTCGGAAACAAATTCTCGTCGAGTAAAATCAAACGATGATACAAACCCTCAACGTTAAGATCGCAAATCGCCCCCGACGCCGCCGCCATGCCGCAACTGATTTCCCGCTCTTCCAGTGCAGGCCCTGCCGCTGCCGATCCCGAAACCACCACTCCCTCGTGAAAAATAGCCATTTCCGCATTGCTCCCAAAATCAATGGCTATCGCGGTTTCGTTTTTTTCCAGCATCCCCGTTTGAATAATCAACGCCAGGGCATCGGCGCCGACTTCATGTCGGACCGCCGGCGGAATAACCACTTCGCATGCCCCGGGCAGTGTCAAACCCCGAATCTCGCTCGCCGCTATCCGAACCGCCTCCCGCTTAGCCGGTGTCACGCCCATCGATTTGAGTTTGCGATATCCCGAATACGCCAAATCCCATACATCGATCCCCTGAAACAGTGAAAGCTGCACAGGATTCCCGCAAACCCCAAAACAACTTACTTGATCTACGGGAATACCTAATTCGCCAATCACACGGTTAATCGCTCGAATCATGATTTCGTTCACAAAATCCAAACCACGGGCCAGTACAATGCGAATCTGATCCATCACATTTAAACCAGGCAATGGATGACACAGCGTAATCGCAGTGGAAAGCACCTCGCCCGTCGAAAGATCGATGGCTTGCGCACGAATTCCGCTGGTCCCTAAATCCATCGCTATTCCCAATCGTGCCATGGCCCCGCCTTCCCTCTTAAATTGAAATTTACAACCCATACGAAGCGGGTTGAAATCCCTTCACTTTACGGTATTTCCCCAGGCATAAATCGATAAAATCATCTTCCTCATCCGGCAACGCTTCCAGCTCCTTCATATAACCTTCAAGCGATTCCTTTTCAAATGCGGTAAATCTCAGTAAAGGATCACCAAGCATCAGCCGACCGCAAGTCAACGCCGCCGCCCTGCCTCGCGAATAAAAACTCTGATTGTTTTCCACCACCGCCTTGCCGATCTTCCAGGCAATGTCAGGACACAAAACAAAACCTTGCGGACTTCGATAACGATCCGAATAAATAAGACTCGCCTGATATTCCTTCTGATATCCCAGTTCCAGCGACGCATTCATAGCCGCCGCCTCATAACCGAGCATCTCCGCAAATACCGCCGAAGTCGTCCCGCCGAAAAGTTGATGATATTCTATCGCCTCATTCGCCCACAGGTCGCATACCGCCGCCGCTACATTCCCGCACAAACTCATGTGCGCACAGGCGCTGGTCCTGCCCTCCATCGAAACAGGAATCCCCCGAATCGCCTTGACCATCACGTTCTCATACGCACAATCCTTCCCAGGCCCCATCGCTCCGCATTCGTACGCAACCAACGTCTTACATACTCCCATAGCCCTGCACAATGCAGCCAGCGTATGCGGAACATCCTTTGAAATAAATCCCCCCGCAATGAACATCGCCGTGTTCGCCTGGGCACAATCGGTATCCCCCCCCGCGATACAATGATGCCCCCGTGCAATTTCCACAATCTGAGGCCACAACCATTCCATATCCCTGGCCCCTAAAACCGCCTGACCA
>JAAZAW010000233.1 GCA_012514125.1 Phycisphaerae bacterium
AGCAATTTGTCCGGAGAGGGGTGGAATGTCAGTGTAATGGATTTTTCTTCGGTGATATATCGGATGAGGTCCACAGCCTGAGCGAGTTCATCGTTAATATCGATTTCGGAAAACTCCACGGCGATCGATCCGGATTCGATTCGACTCAGGTTGAGCATATTGGCGATGAAACGATCGAGCCTGTCGGCTTCGGTTTGAATGATGCGATAAAATTCAAGTCGGCCCTGAGGCGTTTGCATATCGCCGTCGAGCAAGAGTTCGATATAGGCTTTGATGGAGCTTAACGGCGTTCGAAGCTCGTGTGAGACTTCGTTTACGAAATCATTTTTCAACTGGGCCAATTCACGTTCCTGTGTCACATCGTGCAAAGTCATCGTCAAGGCCCATAATTCATTGACATTGATATAGACCGGCGAGATGGTCACGACAAAAATGCCTGGAGTTTCTCTACCGGGAACCTTGATTGGGCATTCGAGTCGGACAGGTTCTCGTGTTTTCCAGGTCGTTATGTCAAGGAATTTCCGGATTGCGGGATTGGCAAAGATTTCGGTGGCTTGGCGATGTCGATTTTCGCTTAATTTGAATCCGAAAAGTTCCTCCGCCTGTGAATTGACCAGAGAAAGTTCGCCGAAAGTGTTGATGACGACGACCGCGTCGGAAATATTACGGATGATCGCTTCGGTGTTTTGTTTTTCTGCGTCCACGGCGCTTATGAGCAGGTTCAGTTCCTTGCGTTCCTGTTTGAGCTGATTGATCTTGTCTCGAAGGAGAATCAGGTATTGATTGAGAATTCCCGGCATGCCTTCGACCGTGTATTGCTGATCGACCATCACCAGGCCCACTTCGGCGCTTTGGCTCATTCGGCGGATTTGTTCTTTCATCTGATTGAGTGTATCGCGTGTGCGAAGGTGCGTTAAGATTTCCAGCATGGCGCCTGATGCGCCTACCGCTCCAATCGCCGCCCAGATTTCAATCGGCAGTTTGGATGCGTTGTCGGCACTTACAACGATTCCCCATACAGCCAGAAAGACAATAATGCCGTAGAGGATCAAAAAAATGGTATGTTTTTTGTCGGAAAATATCATATTTACAGCTTCCAGCGATTTGCTTTCAGCCTTTGATCACATTTAAATTGTAGGTTCAAACGACCTCTCAAGGCCGATGGGTGAGGGAACTGCGATTAATGGCAAATCGTTGCCGCCATCCCTGCATCGGGTAACGTCGCATAGCCGGCGACAAAGAGAACGATTGCGATAATTACCGCTTCAACAAACCATAACGATTTCATAGGTCACCTCCACAAATCACACTTATGCAGCCAGAATATTTCGTCCGCATTTAACACTGTTAGTATCGGCGCAAACGGAAGGGGGCTGAAGATCAGTTAAAGATAAAGAACCGCGAAAGTGCAACCGATCGCCATAAAACGTAAATTTACTCCTTGAGTCTGCCAAGGGGGCTTACTCAGCAAACAAAGTTTGCGTTTGATATGTCCGATAATGTTGCGGTTTGGCAGATTGATGGCCGGGGCGGAGGTTATCGTCCGGGTGTTGGATCGATGTGCCAGCAGGCGGCGCGATGGCCTTGCCCATAATCGACCAGAGGCGGTTCCTCGTTGATACATTTTGGGTCGTTTTTACAACTTGGGCATCGCGGATGGAATCGACATCCGGAGGGAAAATTCGTCGGACTTGAGACCTGTCCGGGAATGGTGGTAAGCCGTGTGCGGTTTTTAGTCACGCCGAGCCTGGGAATCGCCTGGAACAATCCCTGAGTATAGGGATGCAGCGGATGGGCGAACAAGGTCCGGACGTCGGCATATTCGACAATCTTACCGGCGTACATGACCGCGACTTCATGGGCGGTCTGCGCGACAACGCCCAGGTCGTGGGTGATCAGAAGTATGCTCATGCCGCTTTGTGTCTGGAGGTCATTAAGCAGCGCGAGAATCTGAGCTTGGATCGTGACATCCAAAGCCGTGGTCGGCTCGTCCGCAATGAGCATGTCCGGATTGGACGCCAACGCCATGGCGATCATGATTCGCTGACGCATTCCACCCGAAAGGTGGTGCGGATAAGTTTCAAGCCGGGCCTGAGGTTCGGGAATGCCGACTTTTTTCAGCAGCGCTATCGCTAACTGACGTCGATCCGGGCGAGAAAGCTTCTGGTGAAGTTTGATAGTTTCATCGATCTGATTGCCGATCGTAAAGACCGGATTGAGCGCCGTCATCGGTTCCTGAAAAATCATCGAAATGCGATTGCCGCGAATTTTCCGCATCTGCGATTCGTGGAGTTCGAGCAGGTTCGTGCCGTCGAAACGAATCGAACCAGAGACGATTTTTCCCGTCGGCTCCGGAACGAGCTGGAGGATCGAAAGCGATGTGACGCTCTTGCCGCAACCGCTCTCACCGACGAGGGCGAGTGTTTTGCCCTTCGGCACCGCAAACGACACTCCGTCCACCGCCCGACCGACGCCTTCATCGGTAAAAAAATAGGTCTTAAGGTCAGTGACCTTCAGGAGTATGTTGTTATCGCTATCGGATCGTTTCGTCATCATCGGCCCTTGAGTTTAGGGTCCAGCGCATCACGCAGCGCGTCGCCCACGAGATTAAGTGCCAGCGAAATTAAAAAAATCGCCAGTGTCGCCGCCGCCATTTGCCACCACACGCCGCGCCCGAGTTCCATGCGGGCGTCGTCGATCATCACTCCCCAGCTTGGCTCTTCCTTGGCTCCCAGGCCCAGGAAACTCAGGATTACTTCCGCATGAATAAAACTCACGAATCGCAGTGAAAAATCAATGATGACCAGGTGGAAGACGTTCGGGACAATGTGTCGAAAAATGATATGCCTGTCGGACGCTCCGAATGCGCGAGCCGCCACAACGTAATCGCGATTTTTGTGTTTGAGCACTTCGCCGCGAATCAGCCGGCACAGGCCCACCCAGCTCGTCAGACCGATGGCCAGGTAAACCGCGGTGATACCGGTAAGAGGAATCGTTTTCCACATCAGCGAAAGACCCTGATTGTTCCACGCCGGGTAAGGCAGGTTCAGCACCTTGTCCTTGAGCACGAACGCAAAGGCGAGAATCAATAGAATATAAGGGATACTCTCTAGCGTGCTGTAAAGCCAGACGATCAGGTCGTCGATTTTTTTGCCGAAGTAACCTGCGATGGCGCCAAGCGGCAGGCCGATACCGATCGAGATCAGCGATGCGACGAACGCGACGGTAAGTGAAGTCTTGGCGGCATAAATTGTTTTACGCAGGACGGACTGTCCAAAAATGTCCGTGCCGAGTATCAATGCCGGTTCGTTCCACGCCAATGAAACTGCCGTTGCGACCTTGCGAGGAAACGATGTCAATAATTGCAGCGTCGAATTCTCTGTGTCGGTGGATTGAAACGCTTTGACCCAGGACGGTGACTGATAGGACTTGCCGACAGTTTCTTCCCAGTTGCCGGCTAAAAGCCCCGACACGACCCCGATCGCCACGCCGATATAAACGAGCACAACCACCAGCGAAACGACCGCCAGACGGTTTTTGCGGAATCGAAACCACACTTGGCTCCAAAACGATTTGGCGGGCTCAATATTCTCTTTTTTTTCTAAAGTCAATTCCACGGAAAACTTTCTTTTTTATAAGCAACAGAGTTTGCTTCAAATCAATAAGTTTATGCCTAATCATATCAGTTAGGCAATGGCGTTCAAAGATTTTTCAGGGAAGAAAGGATCATCCGTGTCTGTTCGAATTTACCGGAAACACCGTCTTGTATATTTCTTTTTACAATAAAAAAGCTAAAATCGGCTTCCAGAGAAAAGTCGAAAGAATCTGTTTCCAACTTTCTGGAACCTATAAGTTTAATATCATGATTTATAAAACAATAAAGCCGGTTGATTTTCTGTCAACCGGCTTTATTTATGTTTCTTTGATCTCTGAATTTTTATCGTCGGATTTTCACTTTAACACGGCTACGGTCACGGTCTCGTCCTCGATCATGATGTCGGTCGTTTCCACGATGGATAATCACTCTTTTTTTCGTTTCACGGCGAGGAGCAATATAAACCGATGTATGGCGTCGCGGAGAAGCGACGATCACAGAGGTTCGCGGGCGATATCCACCCTCGTGAATCCGGGTCACGACCGGACTTTCACGAATGACGGTTCGCTCGATCACCGGATCGTATACAACGCGAGAACGCGTAGTGCCGATCGAAAACCAGTCTGTCCCGATGTATGAGGTTTCTTCAACCACTCTCGGTTCGTAAACCCGTTCGACAATGGGAGCAGGATAATAGCTGTCTTCGTAATAGCTTACCCAGCCATGACTTGTAGATTCGGCCAACAACGCAATGAACGCCACCAGAATCATTGTTTTCATCGTGTTCATCATTTTATCTCCATCCCAAACAGAACCTTTTCTTCCTGTCGTAAGTTATCATACCGAAATATTTGCCTTATGTCAACTAATTAATCGACATTCCGTCCACCGTCACTTTAGTGAAACATTTATTCAAAACGATCAAATCAAAAAAACGTATTATCTATTTCCATGGACTTCGTGCACGGGGGCTATGTCACGATGTCCCGATTTTTGAAACTCTTTCTGTCTGAAAGAGTTTATTGGCAATAAAGTCTCGCGCATTCAATAAGGCATCCGGATTATACCAAAACACCTTAATTTGTGCACCAAGGGTAAAGTTTGGGTGTGGCTTTTACGGGTTTTTCCTGTGAAAAAAGTTGTACCGTTCGGGCAGGACGCAAAAATGAAGTCTCTTCCGTATTAATTAAATCGTTTGGCAAAAAAATTTTGATGAATAATAACTAATTCACTATTTTTTCTTGGTAACCCTTCTTGACATATCTGGAAGAAAGAAGTACTATGGTGGAAACAGTGTAACAGTAGTTTGTTGTTAGCGGTTCACTAAGGTATGACGATATCAATAATGTTCTACTGTTGCTCATTAGCTAAGGAATAACCATGGCGATTATTACCGGCAACAAGGTTCCGATATACAGCCAGATCGCCCAGACGATCAAACAACGGGTTCGCACCGGGGTTTACAAGCCTGGGGATTCGCTTCCTTCCGTGCGGACGATTGGTAAAGAGTTCGGGGTCAGTGTTCGTGCGGTTCACCAGGCGGTCCATACCCTGGAAGAAAACGGGATCGTCCAGACCCATCCGGGCAAGGGCATGATCGTCGTTAAAGAAGGCGATTCGGAACGCGCTGCCATTATTTTCGGGTTTATTCATCCTTACATCAGTTCGATGAGTTTTCAGCGCGATGTTCTGGAATATGTGGATGAGGCTTTTGCCGAACGGCAGAATTTTGTGGTGGTCCGATCCTCCAGGGATGATCCGGTCCTGGAGCGGGAGATCGCCCAACACCTGATTGCCAACGGGGCCAGGGGGCTGATTGTCTGGCCGACCAATGACGATCCGAACGGCGAATATTTTCTGAATCTGTCTCGCAAGATTCCGGTGGTTTTTGTCGATCGGACGCTCCTGAAGGTCGATATGCCGACGGTTCTGCTGGACTATTATGCCTGCGGGCGGGAGATCAGCCATATCCTGCTGGGGAAAATGCAAAAAAAACGCATGCTGATTTTGAGAGATAACCTCCAGATCAGTTCTTATCAAAATATTGTCGAAGGCATGGACACGGCGGCCCGTGAACTTGAACGGATTAAGGATGTCACGGTGGTTCAATTGCCGATCACGTCGGTCATTCAGAAATTCAGCCGGTCGGATTTTTCGGAAATCGGTTATTTTGAAGACTACCTGGGGCGTTTGATTCAGGAAGGCGGCTATGACGCGGCGTTTTGCACGCAGGATGAATTTATCGATTATTGCTTTGCCCAGACGGGCCTGATGGAACGGTTCCCGGCCTTGCAGTGGGCCACGTTGCGGATGACCAGTCCCAATACCCGGAGTATCAACTATACCCGATTGAAGTGTCTGGAGTGGTTTTCGAATTCCGGCGAGATGATTTCACAGGCGGCAGACCTGGTTCAGCGCTGGGTCCTTTCACGTCAGATGCCGACGGATGTGATCCGATTGAAGTTACGACTTAACCCGAGTTAGTTTTTTCCGGTTGTTTTCTTGATACAAAGCGTGTCCGAGTTTCAAGGTGTTTTTTTAAAAGGAGTGGTTTATGAGTGTGCCAAGCAAACCCTAATGTAGGCAAGCTGGACAATCCAGCA
>JAAZAW010000234.1 GCA_012514125.1 Phycisphaerae bacterium
AATCCGCGCAGGCTCAGAAAAATCCGGTCCTCCTGAATCTCCAGCAGTCCCAAATCCACAAATTTCCGAATAGGTTCCGCGAAAAACTCAAACGGATCATATCCCGTCTGTGCCTGAAATTTCGACCGGACGATCCCCTCGTGTGTACGAAGGTTCAGCATGGCGGTTTCACCGGCGAACTCATGATCCGCCAAATGCTCCTCGCTTTCAATGGGCCGACGGTCTTGGGTCAGGAGCGATTTCCAATACTCCGAAAAATCGCTGACGTTTTTATATCGACTGCGATTGAGAAAACCCGCCGCCGCGGGTCCGAGTCCCATATAATCAAGATTCTGCCAGTATCGAAAATTGTGTCGGCAACGCCGGCCCGGCAAAGCATAATTACTGATTTCATAATGCTCAAAGCCTATCGCCGTCAGAAAATCATGCGCCAGATGAAACATCCGAACAAGTAAAATCTCATCCGCATCCGTTCGCGGGTGCATCGTTTCATATAGTTTCGTTCCAGGCTCAAGAGTCAACGCATAACAGGACAAATGCTCAGGTCCCAGTGTCGCTGCTGTGGTCAAATCCATCTGGAACTGGTCCAGTGTTTGATCCGGCAATCCAAAAATCAAATCCAGACTGATATTTTTTATCCCCGTGCTCCTCGCCAGGTCCATCGCCCGGATCGTCTGTTCCCCGGTGTGACGCCGCCCGATCGCCTTGAGCAGCCCCGGATTGAAGGTCTGTGTGCCGATAGACAGCCGGTTGACTCCGATCTCGCGAATCGTCGACATTTTCACAGGGCTAAGCGATTCAGGATTTGCTTCGATTGAAAATTCACAATCCGGTGTCTTTTGAAAATTTTCATCGATGATCTCTCCAAGCCGTCGAATCTGATCAGGCTCCAGACTGGTAGGGGTTCCGCCGCCGATAAAAATGGTTTCAAGACAAATTTCTTCATGATTCAGCACTTGCCGGCGAATCAATTGTATTTCTTCTTTGATCGCCCGAAGAAAAGTATCCATTTCATACGCCGAGCCGCAAATGCTGTAAAAGTCGCAGTACCAGCACTTTCCGCTACAAAAAGGCACATGAATATATAATCCTGTTGAGATCATGATTCTTAGTATAATTCGTGCCGACAGGAAGTCAAAAATCTTGTACGGAGATTTCGCATGAATATAATCACTTTTAAAATATTGTTTTAGAAAAATATGGTAAGAAGATTGACATGGGACGTCAATCATGGTCTAATAAACAGGTCAGTCTGGTTTCTTTAAAATATCATAAAGATATCACTGACCGCAAAATGCTTTCTACGAGCCGCATGAAGAATTGAACGAATAATTTAAAATCTTAATGTTTTTATCGGACTCATACAGTTCCTAACCCGGTTCATATGTAATTTCCGCAAAAAGGTCCCAGTTATGCTGGGACCTTTCGTTTTTACAAACGCTTTTGGATGAATTTTCAACTCTTTTTCTACTCCGATTCGAGCTTAACCTCTTTTTGGGCAAAAAGTTGCGGCAAATTTGCCCTCCGCGTTCCGATCACGTAAATGAAAACCTGAAGAATCTGTGATAATCCAATAATACCCGCGACGACGAAATAAACATTTCGCAGACCCAGCGAATGCCCGATCGCGCCCCCTCCGAACGATCCGATGCTAAAGCCCAAAGCCAGCAGAATTTCATGCAATGCCGCGCTTCCCTGTCGATGCCCGGAGCCTGAGACGCTGTAATACAAATGCGAACTATAAATAAATGCCAGGACAGGGGATGCCAGAAATACGAAGAACAAAAGTTGTCCGGCGTTTTGGCTGATGCCCACGCCGATAAGAGAACCCATCAGAACTAGAGCAGTAATTGTTATAATTCTAAAATTATAGTGCCAGCGTGTAAAACGTCCAAGCAAAAAGAAGCAAATTAGCATAATTAAATTTATTTCAGAGCAAATAATGCCGTGAAGTCCGGCGTCGAGCGACATTTCGTTAAGCAGCGAGGCGGACGGAACCCTCAGGGCGCCGAACGCGATCCATCCCAGGAGCAGGCCGACGCGAGCGATCCACTGGAATGTCGGGAGTTTGACAAGATGGGGATCAACGGGGGTTTGGGCCGTTTCGCAAGAGGTATCGGTGTTAATACCGGTAAAATCGTTAACTTTCGCGGAAGTCAGGGTCAGAGCGACGGCGGCAAGAAAGCACGAAATTGCAGAAGTTGTAAAGGCAAATTGTGGGGCCAGCGAAAAGAGCATGCCGCCGAGCAGCGAACCGAGGATCGCGCCTGTGGACCAACTGAGATTAAATATACTTAAGCGATGATTGAGTTCTGGGCCATTGAGACCCGTCGATATCCAACCCATTAACGGCGGCCAGAACATGCTCATCAACATGCCTTTGACTCCGATCAATGCCAGCAGCCAGGGCACAGAGGGCATCATGGGCATAATCGCGATGATGAATGTGGTGGTGAGGGTGCTGGTGAGGGAAAGGCGTTTTGGGCCAATTCGGCCAAAACGTGAGCCTGTGAGGATGCAAAAAGCCATGTAGGTTCCCAGTGAGAGCATTCCCACCGCACCGACCGCCAATTCTTTGCCGCCGAGATTCATGACCTGCCAGGGCAGAGCAATGAGCAGGGCGTTGTCCTGGAACGCAAAAAAGAACGCTGCAATGAAGATTCCCAGATTGGAGTGTCGCCAGAGAGATACTCCGGCTGTTGCTATATTTGGATCCATATATGTTTGCCTATTTTTGCCGACGGTGTTTCCTTTTTTTGTTTTTCGATACAAACGTTTGAATGATAATCGGCGGGGACGGGTTTGCAAGGAAATAAGTTGGAAGTTGAAAGTTGGAAGAGTGCGCTTTCCGACGGTTGTTTTTTCCGGAGGGGATTGGTGATCTGAAGAAAATTCGGTTTGCAAGTGGATGGTCGGATGTTTAAACTTGATGAATTATTTTAGACCCCAAAGATATTGCGGGGGTGAAGAAATCATTGGCCGAGCGTTGAACGTTTCAATGATTTCATAATAGCGAACTATTACAGGGAGTTTTTTAAATTGACACAAAATGATCAGAAAAATGCAGGGCAAAAGGTTTTGATCATCGGTCTTGACGGAGCGACGTTCGATGTGCTCGGTCCGATTATGGATCAGGGCTTGATGCCGAATATGAAATACATGATGGAAACCGGTGTCAGCGGTATTCTCAACAGCACCAAGCCGCCGATTACGCCTGCGGCATGGACGACGTTCATGACGGGTATGGGGCCTGGGCGTCATGGAGTGATTGATTTTGAACGTTACGATCCGACGACGAATCAATTGTCGTTTAACAGCACGTTTCAGATCAAGGAAAAGACGATCTGGCAGATTCTTTCGGAGAAGGACTTCCGGGTGGGGTCGCTTCATTTGCCGATGACGTATCCGCCGCAGAAGGTGAACGGATTTATCGTCAGCGGATTTGAAACGCCGTCGATCAACGCGGATTTTACGTATCCGAAAGAGCTTAAGGATTTGATCCTGAAAGAGATTCCGGATTACAGCTATTCGACGAACTGGAAGCGTGGGATTCGCGGGGGCAAGAGTTACTTCGACGAAAATCTCGAATATTTCAAACAGAATTTTCGACAGAACGTCAAGCTGGCGCGATTGTGTACGAATGAATACGGGTGGGATGCGATGATGGTGTTGTTCAAACTGGTGGACAACATCCAGCACAAGACGTGGAAGTATGTCGATCCGAAAAATAGCGGAAAGTTTCCGTCTGAACAACGGAAAGTTTTTAGTTGTTTTCAGGTACTCGATGAATGCCTGGGGGAATTGATGGCATTGGCGAAGGAAAACAACGCGACGATTCTGGTCATGTCGGATCATGGCCACGGGAGTCTCGACGGCAGGGCGCAGCCTAACTGGCTTTTGAAGGATTGGGGATATTTGCAGTTGACGAGCGGGATCAATCAGTTCCGGACACGGCTGGCGAATACCTGGCATCGTTTGATCAGAAAAAAGGGTGGACGATTTACTCAGGGCAGTGCGGGCATCGAGAAAGATTTGGCGATTGACTGGTCGAGGACACGTGCGTGCGTGATGCACGCGGGGATTTATGGATTTTTGTATATCAATTTAAAAGGCAGACAACCTTGCGGGACGGTTGAACCTTATGAATACGAACAGTTGCGAAACGAATTGATTCAAAAATTGATGTCGGCACGCGATGAGCAATTCAACGAGCCGGTGTATCAGGACGTGGTCAAGCCTGAGGAAATTTATAAGTGCAGCAGGGAAGATCATCCGAACTTGCCGGACCTGATGCTTATTCCGCGGACGGGTTTGGCGGTGATTCGCAAGATTCGCGGGAATAAGGCGGTGAAATGGGCTTTGGACGGTCATCTGGGCGGGACGCATCGCGTGGAAGGGATTTTCATCGCGCACGGGCTGACGGTCAAACCCGGACTGAAGATCAACGCGGACATTGCGGATATTACACCGACGCTTCTGGCGATGATGGGGTTGGCGGTGCCGGCGGACATGGAAGGCAAGGCTTTGTCGGGAATTTTCGATCCACCGTTGGTGATTAATTATGAGCCGCCGAAGAAATATCAGGCTTCGGAGACCCCGTCGCAGATTTATTCGGAAGAAGACCAGAAACTGCTGACGGAACGGTTATCGGATTTAGGATATCTGGAATAGAAACCAAGTTTGGGGAGCAGGCTCGCCTACGATCGCGTTTCCTTAAGGATAAAAGGGATTTGGGCGCGAAAGGGATTTTTAAGCAGACACCTTTGATTGAAGTTTTGAAGAAAAACGCATTGTTTTTGATGGGTTTGCCGATAGATTATTTATTCGGACCTGAAAGTTGTTCCCGCACGATGAAGACAAGAAGGAGATGGTGATGAAGCGAACCGGGATGTCCGGTTATGTCGGTTTGACCATTGGAATAGTCAGTATGATGTTTTTGGGTGCCTGCGCGGATCGATCCTGTGTATTAAACACGCTGCCTTCGCCGATTTTAAGTTCGGGGCAAGCGAAGCCTGCGTCGGTGAGTGCACCGGTCGCATCGGCCAAGCCGGTTTCGGAGACTTATATTCCATCGACTTATCAGATTCCATCTCCTTTGGTGGTGGTTCCGGCGGAGTGGTATCCGGTGGTGCGGGAACACGGGTGGAAGGTTATCGTGGTGCATCACAGCGCAACCGAGGTTGGAAGCGCGAGGGCGTTCGATACTGCTCATCGCGCGAGGGGATGGGATGAGTTGGGGTATCATTTTGTTATCGGCAATGGAACGAGTACGCCTGACGGGTATGTTGAAGTGGGTTCCCGATGGCGGACGCAGAAACACGGCGCGCACTGCAAGACGCCGGACAATTTTTATAACGATTATGGAATAGGAATCTGTCTGGTGGGGAATTTTGATAATCATTCGCCGACGCCGAAGCAGATGGAATCTTTGCGAACGTTGATAACCTATTTATCCCAGCGATATCAGGTTACACCGGAACGGGTGATCGGACACGGCGAAGCTACCGGGACCTCGACCAATTGCCCAGGCAGATATTTTCCGATGGTGAGTTTGCGATATTGGTTGAGCAATCGCGGACCGATATGGGCGTCGTCGGCGAGGTGAAGAAAGTGGGGGGGAAGGTAACAGTTAGAAGTTAGAAGTTGGAAGAAATCGCCAAGACGTCAGGGAAGTGAAAGAAGTTGGAAACGGATTGTTAAAACACGGAGTTGTTTTCGGATAGCTGCGTTTTGGAATGATAGACATTAGAAAATTGCGTGGGGAACTGGAAATTGGTATGGGGTTTAAGCATATTATTTTTATCATTGTTTTTTTCATTGGTTGCGCGCCGAAGCCTGTGGGAGTTCAAATGCCTCAGCCGGAGCTTGCGACTCAACCGGGGATTGCCTTTTTCCCGGGCAGTATTCCTGATGGATGTGTGGTTCCCTTCGAATGGATTCCGCCGTACACGGATCATAACTGGCGGATGATTGTGGTCCATCACAGTGCCAGCGATAAGGGCGGAGCGAAGATATTTCATGAATGGCATCAGGGCAGAGGATGGGACGAACTTGGATATCATTTTGTGATCGGTAATGGAACGGATACGCAGGATGGTTACGTTGAGGTCGGGAGCCGGTGGCTAAAACAAAAACGCGGGGCACATACGAAAAGTCCGGACGATTCGTTCAATGAATACGGGATTGGCATTTGCGTGGTGGGGAATTTTGAGAACTGCAAACCTACGCTCGTCCAGATGAACTCGTTGCGTTGTCTGCTGGCGTTTTTGATGGCACGATACAACATGAACGTCGATCAGCTTTATTGTCATAGGGAAGTCAAGGGCAACGACACGCTTTGTCCGGGGAAGAATTTTCCGATGGCCGAGCTTCAGGACTGGGCGAAGTGTTCGCGTGAATGACGGATTGTACGACGAATCGGACTTATAATTTTAATCTTTGAGCAGCGACAAAATTTCCGTTCTTGAGGCGAGATTAGTTTTGAAGATGCCTCGCAGAGCGGAGGTGATCATGGACGAGCCTGGTTTTTTCACGCCGCGAATGGTCATGCACGTATGCTGGGCGATCATGACGACGGCGACGCCCTTGGGTTTAAGATGTTCCATCAACATATCGGCGACCTGGGTTGTGAGGCGTTCCTGAACCTGCATGCGATGCGACAAGCCTTCGATGAGTCTGGCGAGCTTGGAAACTCCCACGACCTTGCCGTCGGGCAGATAAGCGATGTGAGCTTTGCCGATGAAAGGCATGAGATGATGCTCGCACATACTGTGGAAGGGGATATCACGCAGAATGACGATTTCGTCGTAGCGTTCGGTGAAGAAAGTTTGCAAATGGCGAGATGGATCTTCATGCGTACCGGCGAACAATTCGTTATACATGGCAGCGACACGTTTGGGCGTTTTGACCAGGCCTTCGCGAGTGGGGTCCTCACCGATGGCTTCGAGAATATCTTTGACCGCTCTTTCGATGCGTTCCATATCGACTTTTTTTTCTTTCATTTTTTGATCCTTCCTGAGTTTTAACGTCAGCACCCGGCGTAAAGAGTTCAGCCGGGTGCGGAGCGTTTAATCGCCAACTATAATAATTATAGATGCATTATTTCGTCGGTGGAATGACTCGCAAAGCCAATTCGATGAGTTGTTCGTCCGCCACCTGCGAAGGAGCCATCGTCATCAGGCACTGTGCCTGTTTGGTCTTCGGAAACGCGATAACGTCGCGGATCGACTCAAAACCAAACAGTAGCATGACCAGCCGATCGAGTCCGATCGCCAAGCCGCCGTGGGGCGGTGCGCCGAACTTGAGTGCGTCGAGGAGAAACCCGAATTTGATTCGCTGTTCTTCCGGACCGATGCCCAGCAGTTGGAATATTTGTTCCTGGACGTCCGGACGATGGATACGAATGGACCCGCCGCCGATTTCAATACCGTTGAGGACGATATCGTAAGCTTTAGCTCGTGCGGCTGAGGGATCTGTTTTGAGCAGATCGAGGTCTTCATCGAGCGGACTGGTGAATGGATGATGTACCGCGACGTGACGTTTTTCTTTATCGTCGAACTCAAGTAACGGAAAACCGGTGACCCAGCAGAAATCATATTTGTTCGGATCGATCAGGCCAAGGTCCTCGCCGAGCTTGAGTCGCAGGGCCGCCAGTGAGGCGTTGGTGTTGGCGGGGCGGTCGGCGATGCAGAGGATCAAATCACCATTTTTCGCGCCGGTGAGTTCCATCAGACGTTTTTGCTGATCGGGATTGAAGAATTTGGCGATCGTGCCGGTGAGCGTGTCGTTTTCGACGCGGAACCACGCCAAGCCCTTCGTGCCGAAGTCGTTTTGCAGCCATTTGTCCAAACTGTCGATCTGTGCTCGCGACAATTTTGCCGAACCGTCCGGAACGGCTAGGGCTTTGACAATACCCTTGCGTTCGATGACGCCAGAAAAGACTTTGAAATCGCAGACGGCTGCGACTTCGCTGATATCCGCGAGCAGCATTTCGAATCGCGTATCAGGCCGATCGATGCCGTATTTGTCCATCGCGTATTTATAGTCGATCACACGGAACGGACGCGACACATCGATGCCTTTGAGTTCTTTCATTACCCGCACGAGCAGGCCTTCGACGATCTGCATGACATTTTCGGGTTGAACGAAAGACATTTCGATATCCATCTGCGTAAACTCAGGCTGGCGGTCGGCACGAGAGTCTTCATCGCGGAAACAACGAACAATCTGGATGTATTTATCGAAACCCGCCACCATCAGCAGTTGTTTGAAAAGCTGAGGCGATTGCGGCAGTGCGAAAAAATTGCCCGGTTGAAGACGGGCGGGGACGAGAAAGTCGCGTGCGCCTTCCGGAGTGGATTTGGTCAGGATCGGTGTTTCGATTTCGATGAAACCTTCGTCATTGAAATAGTCTCGCATCAGCTTGGCGAGTTTGTGACGCATGATCAGGGCTTTTTGCATCCTGGGCCGCCGCAGATCGAGAAAACGATATTTTAGACGAATGTCTTCGCCGGCATCGACGCCGTCTTTGATCATGAACGGCGGCGTGACGGACTTGTTGAGAATTTCCACTTGATTGACCAGCACTTCCACTTCGCCGGTCGGGAGTTTGGGATTGATCATCCCCTCGGGGCGCGGGCGAACCTTGCCGATGATCGTGATGACATCTTCGCTACGCAGCGTATCCGCCAAGTCATGAATCGACTTGTCCACATCGGGGTCGAAAACAAGCTGGGTCAATCCATCTCTGTCGCGAAGGTCGATAAAAATAATACCGCCATGATCACGGTACGACTGAACCCAGCCGCAGAGCAA
>JAAZAW010000235.1 GCA_012514125.1 Phycisphaerae bacterium
CGCTTCGACAGGCTCAGCGACCGAAGTTTTTAACATTTTTAATGCGACGGTACGACTAAATCAAAAGCGTATAAGAATTTAAATTAATAGCGATAGATAACTTTGATGTCCTTTTACCATTTTATTCAACCGCGACTTGAATTTGGCCGAAGTCTTTAATGTAACAATAAAATAGTCAGGATAAGAATAATGAAACTTCCACAGGCTCAAAATACCTGGGACAACAACGACGATTCGAAAAAAACATTGACCCGAATTCAGATTTTCTGCCCTCAGCCCCGGCTGCCGGAACATCTCAGGCCAATGCTCAATCGAAAAGATGTCCAGTGTAGTTGGGTCATGACCTATCAGGCCTTGGAAACCCACGCGCTGATGGACCAGTTCGATCTGGTGGTTTTTGTTCCCGGTCCGATAACCGATGTCGAACAAAAACGTCGAATCGGAAAACTCCTCCAGACCGCCCAGCAAAAATTGATGCCGATTATCCTGGTCTCAAAAGACCCTTCACTGGCCAATCTGATTCCCATCCAGGACGATCAGGTCCTGCCGCGTGTCCAGATGGCCGACCCGGACATCAGCGTCGAGGAGTTATGGGGGCGAATCTTTGCCATGCTCAACTATTCGCCGCTTTTCAATCGAATCGAACGGCACATGAAGCATCTGGAAAAATGGGCCGATAACCTCAACAGCCGGTTTGAAGAACTCCATCAGGAACTCCGTCTCGCCTGGCGGGTTCAACAGGACTTTCTACCGAAAAAACTTCCTCACACCTCTAAATTCAGGTTCGCCGCCCTCTATCGTCCAGCCGCCTGGGTCAGCGGCGATATCTACGATATCTTCCAAATCGATGAAAAACATATCGGTTTCAATATCGCCGACGTCGTCGGCCACGGCGTCGCAGCGGGGCTGATGACCCTGTTTGTCAAACGTGCCCTGATTACTAAGGAAATTCTCGAAAAATCGTACCATATTCTTCCCCCAAATCAGGCGCTGGCCCGTTTGAATGAAGATATTTGTAGTTTGGAACTGCCCGAACATCAATTCGTCACCGCTGCCTATGGCATGATTGACATTCAAACCGGCGAACTGACCCTCGCGCGAGGCGGGCATCCTCACCCCCTGAAATTCGATGCCGACGGTCAATTATCACTGATCGAAACCGAAGGAGCACTCCTTGGCGCCTTTAAGGACGTCAACTTTGGTATCCATCACTCCACCCTTCATGCCGGTGAAAAACTGGTTCTCTATACCGATGGACTCGAACAAGCTTTCGGTGAAGGCTCCGACGAGCAAAAAATGATCGAACAAGTCTCTGCCTTGTCTGTAAATAAGTCCGCGCAGGAAATGGTCGACTCGCTCTCAAGCCTGCTCGATTGCCAGGAAAATTCCCTCACACCTGCCGACGATATCACCGTCGTTGTCGTCGAAGCCATTCCCGACTGATTTCCATTAGCCCTGTAAAAAACTGAAAATTCAGTTATAATAAAACCGTACTCTCTGGAAGATGAAAAATAACCAAAAATCCAAGCATTATGAGAGGAAGACACATGGCTGAAGAACGACATGCTGAAGAACGTTATATCACAACGATCTTTTTCCCCGAAACCGAGTGGCAGGGCGATCTGATCGTCCAGGAACTTGAAGACGCCGGCATCGAAGCCTATCTGGCCAATCGGTCCAGTGTCGCCGCATGGAGCGATGTCATGCCTCTGGTCAAACTGGAAGTGGTTGTCCCCGAAAAAGATGCGGAAAAAGCCCGTCAAATCATCGACGATTTCTTCAAAGCAAAAGGTCTTATCCCCGAATCCGAGCTGGAGGTGGAAGCCGAGCAGGCCGCCGAGGTGACGCAAGACGAACCCGCCTCAAACGAAAATAAATGAAAACCATAAAATCCAATTCAGATTTACGGCTTCATTTTTAATCAGCATAGCGCCAAAAAACTCGCCAGCGACAGCAACGCAAAGCGATATTTACGCCTGAAAAAATGAGCAATCTCCAATTGTAAGGTTGTTCGTTTGAACATCTGCATTTTCTCCAGCCTCTCACAGGCTTAGTGCAGCGACCCCTTCTTCCGAATCGCCGAAAATGAAAATGCAACGAACATGCCATTCTATTAAAAAAAGCACCATCCATATCTCCCTGCAAATAAACACTTTATCAACAGGTCGTCCAAGGCGGTTTTTCGGGACGTTTCAAAAATGAAACACAGGTTCGAGAGTGAAACCGAAAAGCAAATCGAAAAAATCAGTATCAATATTATAGTATTGCTTATTTTCATACGAACTTCATTGGTCCCATAACGTATAATAGATAGGAGTGAAAAACACATAATAATACATCCCGCAGAACCGCACATCATCATCAACATCTTCCAGGGCACAAAAGGCCCGGGCAAGAATACAAAAAAATATGGAATAATTCGCAACAAAGAATTGTTTTAAATAATAGAAGCAGCTTGAAAAACGCGAATGTAAAAAATTAATAATCAGGCCTGCATCCGTGGAGGGCAAAAATCGTCGTCCGGAAGTAGGAGGGCGAAAACTGCGGGAGAAAGAGCGTTTTATAGGGAAGGGGCCAAAAAAATGATAGCAGAAGCAAAAAAGAAATATGTCGGGATCAAAACAATTGATGGCAGCCGGTTGCTCACAGGGGCCAAACGCGTTCTCGATCGGCTTGATTTTGACGATCGTGCGATCATCGAAAAAATCCTTTCCGAACCGGTGGAATTCGTAGACAATCCGGCGTTCCATACCGCTGCGGGCAAAGCCAATCTTGAAAAAAGTTTTGAGGCCATCGATCCGGAAATCTCAAAATCCGAAGCTCGCCTGTTGCCCATCGATATTTTCGAGCAGGGCGAAAAGGTCCTGGGAAATTTCAAACCGCTTAAAAACGAACAGGAAGTCACCCTGTTTCTCAAATTGAATTACGCCCGTTATCGAATCTATAAATTGATTAAGGAGAGGGAAAATAAACCCCTCACCATGACCATGGTCCCCCAGGTGCTCCGATGGCGAAAAGAAGAGCTTCTCGCGAGAAGCCAAATCACCCAGGCCAACATTCCGCTGGTCCTGGCCATGGCCAAACGAAGCAAGCTCGTCGGTGTCGATTTTACCGAACTCATCAGCGAAGGCAACATGGCCTTGCTCCGAAGTATCGATAAATTCGATGCCTCGCGCGGTTTCAAATTCAGCACCTACGCCTGCCGGGCGATCATAAAAAGTTTCGCCCGCGTTGCCTTGCGAACCAATCGGTATCGCGGACGGTTCCCGGTCGAATTCGACCCCGATCTTGAAAAAGGCGATTTCATCGAGCAACGCCGAGAGGACACCAAGATATATTGCATGGATCGTCTGCGCGACATCCTCGGCAACGAAACTTCGGAACTTTCCGACGTCGAACGCAGAGTTCTCCAAGCCAGATTTGCGATTCACAAAGACACCGAACAGGAAAAGCCCATGACGCTCGAGCAGGTCGGACACGTCATCGGCGTAACCAAAGAGCGGGTCAGGCAAATCCAAAACAAAGCCCTGAAAAAACTCCGCTCCACCCTGGAGGACTCCATCCTCACAGGCTGACATCCATTCGTCAAACTCATTATAAAAAAACGGCTCCTTATTCCAGAGGGGCCGTTTTTTTACAACTCCCCAACTCCCTCGACTTCTTCGCCGCCCCCGACTCTTCCAACTTCTCCCCATCTCTGGTATAACATACACCCATGAACAAAGAAATCTTTACCTGTGAAATTCTGGACTTTCTAACCAGCTCTGCCGGAGCCGAAGTCCTCACGCTGGCTCGCGACCTGGATATCTACAATCCCGGCGATGCGATGAAACTTCGCAAACACTGCACCCCCGAACAAGCCCGCGCCGTTCTCGAACTCACCGAGCTTCGAAAACGGGCACGCGACAAATTCACCCTCGCCGATTCCATGTTCTTCGACCGTGTCGGATACGAACAATCCAGCAGCCAAATCCTCGCAGAATACAAAGCCCGGCGAATCGCTTCAAATTACACCGGCGAACGAATCCTCGACCTCTGCTGCGGCATAGGCGGCGATACCATCGCGCTCGCCGGCGTCGGTCCCGTGTTGGCGGTCGACTTTTCTCCCGTTCGCATCAAAATGACTCAGATGAACCTCAAACTTCACAGCCTCGCCGATCGCTGTGAATTCCAATGCAGCGATCTGAACCAACTTGATTTACAAGGTGAGCTGTTTCACATCGACCCCGACCGTCGAGTCCTCAAACAGGCCCGAACCGTCAGCATCGATGAAATCTCTCCCTCGAAGGAATACATCGACCGTCTCATCTCAAAAATCCCTCACGGTGCTATCAAACTCTCGCCCGCCACCGATTTTTCAAATCTCCCCTGGCCCGGCGAACTCGAACTCATCAGCCACAAAGGTCAATGCCGTCAACTCATCGTCTGGACAGGCCGATACGCCCACGCCAAACTCCGAGCCACCACTCTCCCAAGCGGCGAAACCATCGACGACACCATGCCCCAACGTCTGGAAATCAGCGAAATCGGAAAATACCTCTACGACCCGGACCCCGCAATCACCAGACTGCGACTCCTGCCCCAACTCGCAGGACTCATGGAACTCGACTTCATCGCCCCAGGCCAAATTGTCTTAACCTCAAACCAACTCATCGCCAACCCCCTCGCCCGCGCGTATCGCGTCGAAGAAGTCCTGCCGTACCACGAAACCAAAATCAAAAAACTATTCCGAAGTCGTCCCACCGGTCCCGTCACCGTAAAACCACGCGGCGCCGACGTCAAAGTCGATCAATTAAGCAAACAGCTCTCCGGAAAATCCGCCCCCGAAAAACACCTCTTCCTCTTACGGCTGGACAAAAAAATCCAAGCCGTAATCACCACCCTGGAAGCAACAGAATCCCCAACAAAATAAACACCTTTTAATTTTGCCCTTTGCCATAATTCTCCTTCCCCGTAGCCCGCAGCCCGTCGCCCGTAACCCGCAACCGCCTCACTCTTTCTGTGGCCGTTCTTGCTTCAACCATCGCCCGATCGTCTGATCCAGCAACTCCGGAGGCTGGCTCTTCGACCACGCTTCCACAAAATCAACGTTATTACTCGCAGGCCGACGTTCAGGCGGCGTGATCAACGTCCGTAACGGCATCGGAACACTATCCCCCAGCACAAACGCCTCCCCAGGACTCAAAATCGGCAGCATCTGAATCAAATTCGCAAACTGATCCGAAACCACCTTCGTAATATAATGCTGATCTTCCGGATTATTCATCCTCAGCACGATCATATTGTTACACTGACTCAACACCGTTCGAGATAGCTCGCTGGGCCGCTGCGAAACAACAATCGCGCTCACACCATATTTTCTACCTTCCTTCGCCACTCGCTCCACCGACACCCGCGCAAAACTATTCTTAATTTCATTATCCGGGATATACGTATGCGCCTCTTCAAACACCATCACGATAGGTCTTCGAAAATTCACCGGCGTATAAAAATTGTAATCGAAAATCAGCCTCGTAATCAGTCCGATCGTCAGATCGATAATATCAAAAGGAATACCGCTTAAGTCCACAATAGTCAGATTCTTTCTAGGCTCCAGATCGCCCGTGAGCATCTTGATCAACCAGACGATCATCTCCGACCAGTCCGTCCGCTCTTCCATAATCTGCGGGAAAAGCCCGCTGAAAAGTTTCGACTTTTTCGCATGCTCGACCGGATGAAGCAAAAAATCATACCGCTTGTCGTTATATTTATGTTCGATCTGATCGATCAAACCGGTCAGTTTCTGAAAATACAGCGCATGCGGAATTTCACCCTGCGGATTGCCCTGATTAAACTGCGACTTTTGCGTCAGCAGAATTTCTTCCTGCTCTGGCAGCGACAAATTCCGCAATGCCGTCCGTGAAAACGCATATCGATCGGTATTGATAACAAACCTCGCCTGGTTCATGTTCTGCGCATACGTCAAAAAATGGTCCAGCGAAAAATAAATCGGCGTATCGACATTATACGTCGTCAGCAACTCAAGATTTTTCGCCGAATTCTTCTTGAGCTTGATCAATGCTTCCTTAAAAAACGACACCTGGTTGGCGATGATCGTCGGGTCCGATCGATCGATAAACAGCGAATCAAGCTCCTGATATCTCAAAAGCCAATAGGGCACCACCAGGTCGTTTTCATCCAGATACGTCACGTTCGAATCCATTTGGCCGTTTTCGTTGCTGAACGCCTTGCGATATTCCCCATGAAGGTCGAACATGATCATCTGCGTATTGGGATGTTTGATCGATTCCCCGATAATCTTCGCCACCGTACAACTCTTGCCCGCGCCGCTATTGCCCAGAACCGCGGCATGTCTCGAAAAAAACTGTCTGCCGTTAAGAAAAACCTTATAATCGGTATTAAGAGCGAATCGTCCCAGCATAAACGAAGACGACGTCAGGAGCGTTTCTCCCGCGTCGGGCCGATCGAAAATCGCATCCAGGTCCTGAGCTTCCCCTGCCATCACCGCGTCGCCGATCATCGGATACTGGTGTACCCCGCGATAAAAACGTCCCTGGGATATTTGTCCGATCAGGTGCAGATTCATCGTCCCTGCCTGCGATTCGGTAACTTCCAGCCCCGTCACCAGCCCGATCACTCGCGCCTCGCCCACCGGCACAACCAGAAAGCTGGCGATTTGTCCAAGCCGATCTTTTCTACCGCTCTCCAGATAATCCGCCATCAAAGCGACCCGAACCTGATCACCCTGAACACTGATAATCTGCCCAATCTGCCGTTCAGTCTTCGTTTCCTGTATCATCCTGAAACCTTTCCTTCATCTATACCGCTTCCATCAATCCACCCACATCTCCCTCGCCTCGCGCTTATCACGCCGCTGTCATTCCCGAGAAGGCCCGAATCCAGAAACGGCTCAAGCCGTTGAACAATCCTCTTCTCCCGACCTTCCTCTTTTATCGACGAAAAACACCACCCAATTAAGCTCTTTCATCGCCCGATAAAAACATTCCTCTATCACTTTGGAACCGATGAAAAACCGCTTTTTTTACCCCATTTCCGAAAACATCTTTTTCACCGTTTAATGAAATTTTTTTAAGGAAAACCGCAATTGGCCTTGCAAGGCTCCCTATAAAGAGATATAGTTTCAGCGTAAGATATACGTCTATACCTTACGTTAAAGTTGGTAATGAAACTTAATCTCGTAATTAAGAGGGTACATAAGTGTCCAGTAATTTCGCTGACAGATTATTGGAGGGGATAAAGGCAAAAGGGTCGCCCATCGCTGTTGGACTTGATCCGCAATATTCCCGTTTGCCGCTGGTGATTCGTGAAAATAAAGAACTCAACGATGAATTGGATACCGAATCCGCCGTTGATGCTATTTTCGACTTCTCGACCAAGATCATGCGCATCATTGCGCCTCACGTCGCAGCCGTCAAATTGAACATCGCCTTTTTCGAAAAATATTATTGGGAAGGCATCGAAGCCTACTATAGCCTCGTCGAAGAAGCAAACGATCTGGGACTCGAAATCATCGGCGACGTCAAACGAGCCGATATCCCCGATACAAACGAAGTCTATTCCCGGTCGCATCTGGCGAACCCCGAATTCACCAACATGGAAGACCTCCTCGCCCCCGATGCCGTCACTGTCAACCCATACTTCGGCATCGAAGCTCTCAGGCCGTTCTTCAACATCGCCGCCGAACAGGGCAAGGGAATCTTCGTCGTCTGCCGATCAAGCAACCCCGAAGCACACGAAATCCAGGATTTCGTCAACGCCGACGGTAAAAAACTCTATGAGCATGTCGCGGAACTCATCTCGAAAGTCGGCGCAGAACCTGCCATGATGGGAAACCATGGCTATAGCTGCCTGGGCGCCGTCGTCGGTGCCACCGACCCCGACGCCGCAAAACAACTTCGCGAAATCATGCCTCATACCCTCTTCCTCGTACCAGGATACGGTACCCAGGGTGGAACCGCCGATGCCGCCAGGGCCTGCTTCAAGGACGATGGCACCGGCGCGATTGTTACCGCCACTAGAAGCATCATCTATGCGTATGAGTCCGATCAATATAAAGGCAGCCCCTCGTGGGAAAAAGCAGTCGAACAGGCTGTGATCGATATGAAAGAACAAATCAAGGCAGTACTAGGCGGATAACCTGTCTCGCTCCGGTCATGTGCATCAATTATACTGAAATAGGCCTTTTTTAGCGGTTTGATTCAAGTCAAACCACTACGATGCGCCGAAGTATATATATCAGAGTTTAAAATAAAAGATCGGCGTCGGTTTTCCCGGCTCCGACCGGAATTTGAGTTTTGATGATTGGAGCGGATACATGACGCCTTTGCCGCCTGATTATTTCGCAGGAAAAAAAATCACCATAATGGGACTGGGCCACTTCGGCGGCCAGATCGCAGCCATCCGATATCTCCTTCACCAAGGCGCCATCATCACCGTAACCGATATCGCTACAGAAGATAAACTTAAAGATTCTTTAGAATTATTAAAGGGACTGGACGTCACCTATCACCTCGGAGGCCACCTGGAATCGGACTTCGTCGACGCCGATATGATCGTCGTAAGCCCCGCGGTACCCAAAGATTCCCGATATCTCAAACTCGCCGCGCAAAAAGGTGTGTCCCTGACCTGTGAAATGAACCTGTTTCTCGACCGGTGCCGAGGAAAAGTTGTCGCGGTAACCGGCACTGTCGGAAAATCAACCACACTTGGAATGATCGAATCGATCCTCCAAGCTGCCGAGCAAACGGATTTTCCGGCATTGGGGTTGCGTAAGTCCTGGTGTGGCGGGAATATAGGCAAATCGCTTCTCGAAGTCATCGCCGACATCCAACCCAACGATATTGTCGCCCTGGAACTTTCAAGTTTTCAGCTTGACGACCTCGCCGAAATCGAATATTCGCCCGACGTCGCACTTTTGACCAATATTTACCCCAATCATCTCGATCGCCATGGAACGCTCGACAATTACATCGACGCCAAAGCCAATATCACCCGCTTTCAACAGCCGGGCGATTATCTGATTTCCCGTATCGGCGATGAAAATCTGGAAAAAATCTGCGACTTGTGCCCCCCACAGGTCACGCAGTGGTATTTCGGCGAAGGCGACGATGCGAACCTGAAAGTTCGCCTGGTCAAACACGGTGAAGGTCACGCCTCCCTGGAATATCGTCCGCGGGAGGGCGCCGAGTGGGAAAAATTGATCGATGCCTCGGAAATTTACGTTCCCGGCGAACATAATTTATTCAATGCCGCCGGTGCCGCCGGCACCTGCCTGGCTATCGGTATTAGCGCCGCCACCGTGGCAAGGGGACTTCAAAATTTCAAAGGACTGCCCGATCGCTTGCAGTTGGTCGGACAGTACGGGCAGGTTCGGTGGTATAACGATTCGAAATCGACGACGCCCGAATCCGGGATGGTGGCGTTAAAGTCGTTTGAACCCGGCACAATGATTGCAATTGCAGGGGGTTACGACAAAGGAAGCGATTTGACCGCCTTTGGTCGCCAACTCGCCGCCTGTTGCCGTATCACCTATTGTCTGGGCCAGACCGGCCCGAATCTCGCAGCGACGATCCACGCGGCAGGCGGGGCGGTGGAAAATGTCGAGTCGCTGGAAGAAGCCGTCCGCCAAGCCGCTGAAATTGTCCAACCGGGGCAGGTGGTCTTGCTCTCGCCCGGATGCGCAAGCTGGGATATGTTCGAAAATTATCAACACCGCGGACGAATTTTCACCCAGGCCGTCGAAAAATATGCCCGGAAATGAATTGTCATATTATATTACAATTAAAGGCGGTTCGGTTTAAGCGATCGCACAATTGTAATATAATATTATAATATTATAATTAGGCTGTGGATGATGGAGTTCATCCATAGCCTTTTTTTTCAGGAAAATCGATGTCTGTTACGGTTGAGATTCTGAATAACCCCGATCGCGCCTGTGACGCGTTTGTTGCGCGGACCCCCGGCGCGGGGATGGGGTATTTGTATTCCTGGGGGCAGGCAGTGACGCGCGCGGTGGGTTTGAAAAGTTTTTATCTTGTTGCGGTAGATGAAGATAGGGAAGTTTGCGGCGTCTTGCCGTTGTCGCAAACGCGCAGCAGGTTTTTCGGGAATCGGCTGATTTCGCAGGCGTTTTCCATGTATGGCGGTATTCTGGCGGATAGCGTCGAGGTTCGGGATTCGCTTTTCCGCCGCGCGGTCGAACTGGCCTGCGACCTTTGCTGCGAGTCCATCGAGTTTCGAGGTGTCTCTCCTTTGCCTTATGATTTGCATTTGCGGACAGGCAAGGTCTGTATGCACTTGCCGCTGGCGGGCGATCCGGGGGAGATGTGGGATTCGTTCGATTGTAAAGTCCGAAATCAGGTTCGCAAGGCGGAAAAATCCGATTTGACGGCATGTAAGGGTGGGGTGGAATTGCTCGATGATTTTTACAGGATATATGCCATTCGAATGCATCAGTTGGGCACTCCGTGTTATTCACGTCGTTTGATGCGAACGCTGCTGGAAACTTTTCCTGACGGCTGTGGTATTTTTGCCGTTGGGCGGGATGGGCATATTATCGGGGCGGGGTTTGTTACGTGGTGGAATGGGTTTGTGGAGATTCCCTGGGCGGCGTCGCTTGTGGAATACAACAGATTTTGTCCTAATCACCTTTTGTATTGGTCGGTGATCAGGCATTTTTGTCTGGGGGGGGCGAAATGTTTTGATTTTGGACGCTGCACGATCGATGGGCCGACGTATCGTTTTAAAAAGCAGTGGGGGGCGACACCTGTGGGGCTTAACTATCAATATTGGGTTCGTCCGGGTTGTGAATTTTCGCCGGTTGTTCCGGATAATCCCAGGTATCGGCGGAAAGTTGAGCTGTGGAAAAGATTGCCTTTGTGGGTGACTCGACTGGCGGGGCCTGTTGTTAGTAAGTATTTGGGGTAGACGGGGAAAGGGCTACCGGCTGCGGGCTGCGGGGAAGAGGGAAGAGGATTGTTCAACGGCTTGAGCCGTTTCTGGATTCCCGCTTTCGCGGGGATGACCGCGGGGATGCCTTTCACGCGGCGGTTTTCAACTTGGATTTCCGTTTTTGCGGGAATGGCTGGCTTGGGGGCTGAGATTTTGGTGGATATATTTTAATTTATGAGGTAATTTACTTTATTTTCAGTTTTTAATTTTTATTTGGATATGGGTGATGAGCTTAATATTGACGTTGGATGCCGGGACTACTTCTGTGAAAGGGGCCCTGTTCGACCTTGGCGGCGAGATTTTGTGCTCGCGAGTTTATGAATACGATTTGGAAAAACCGGCACCGGATATTATCGAACTTGATCCGGAAGTTTATTGGAATGCGGCTACCGGTGTTATTGCGGATATTCTGTCGGAGACGGGTGTTTCTCCGAAGGATATCACGGCGCTCGGGGTGACCAGTCAGGGTGAAACATTGATCGTTCTTGATCAATACGGCAAGCCACTTCGGAAAGCGATTGTCTGGCTGGATAACCGGGCGAAAGATGAAGCGGAGGTGATACGAAAGGCATTGGGGCGAGAACAGGTTTATCAGGTGACGGGGCAGCAGGATATTGTTCCCGGTTGGCCTGCGTCGAAAATTCTCTGGTTGAGGGAGCATGAACCGGAGGTGTTCGGTGCCGCTGCGAAGTTTTTGATGGTGGAAGATTATCTTATTTTTCGTTTGACGGGGAAATTTGCCACGGATCATGCGATGAATCCGTCAACGCTTTATTATGATTTGCGTAACGGCTGTTGGTGGGAGGAAATGTTGGATTTTATTGGAATTTCTTCCCGACAATTGCCGACGTTACTGAATTCCGGCGATGTTGTTGGAAATGTGGCGGTGGATATTGGGTTGAGTTCTCAGACGCGGGTTACTGTGGCGCCGATCGATCAGATTGCGGCGGCAGTGGGCGCGGGGAATATATCGCCGGGGATGGTGACGGAAACGACGGGTTGTGCTTTGGCGGTGTGCGCGACGGTGGAGCGTCCTGTTTATGATCCGGGGATGAGCATCGGACTTTATCGGCATGCGCTGCCGGGGATGTTTGTTCTGCTGCCCTGGATCCCGACGGCGGGGATGGTATTGCGATGGTTTCGGGATGAATTCGGCGGGGGTGTGGATTATTCGGCGCTGGTTGAGGCGGCGGGTGAAATTCCGCCTGGGAGTGAAGGGTTGATTTTATTGCCGCATTTTTGCGGGATGAATTCGCCTCAGATTAATCCGGAAGCGAAAGGTGTTTTTTACGGGATTACCGCTTCGCATCGCAAGGAGCATTTTGTGCGTGCGATTCTTGAGTCGGTGGCTTTGGCGATGCGTGACAATCTGGAGGTGTTATCGAGATCGGCGATTGATTGTCGCGAGGTTGTTTCGCTTGGCGGAGCCGCTCGGAGCGAAGTTTGGCTTCAGATCAAGGCGGATGTGCTTCAAAAGCCGATTAAGACGATGCGTTGCGAAGAGACGACGAGTTTAGGGACGGCTGTGCTGGCTGCGGTGGGGACGGGGGCGTTTGCGAGTGTGAGGGAGGCGGTAGAGTCGATGGTGCATTCGTCGAGTACGGTGGTTCCGCAGGCGAGCAATGGAGAAGTTTATGATAGAGTTTTTCGTCATTATCGGGATTTGAATACGAAGCTGTTTTTATGATTTTGATGGAGGCGTGTTGTTGAGGCGTGGGGAGGGAAGAAGGGGGAAGGTGTGAAGGTGTGAAGGTGCGAAGGTGTGAAGGTGCGAAGGTTTGGAGAAAGTCGCTTCGACAGGCTCAGCGACCGCAGTTGGGCTTTAGGTTTTGGCAGAGAATGCGAGTTTTTTTGTACTGTGACGTTATTAACGCAGAAGCGTGTGTGTGAAAGTTATTTGGCAGGAAAGTGGAGGTGACATTATGAACGGCATCAGAAAAGTCAGGGCAGGATTTGTTGGATTCGGGGAAGTTAATACGCCCAGGGAATTTATTACGAAGCGCTGTGACGCTGCCGCCAAGTTACTGGAGGAGGCGGGGTTGGAATTGAGCGTTGCTTCGCCGGTTTGTGACGATGCGCAAGGTCGAGAGGCGGCTCGCGCGGTGGTGGAACTTTCCGGGAAAGATTTTGATGTGTTAATTATCTGCATTGCCGGATGGATTCCATCGTGGGCGGTGCTGAGCGTTATTGAACCGTTTAAGAATAAGCCGATGATTTTATGGGGACTTAGCGGATGGCAGGAGGGAGATCGATTTGTGACCACTGCCGACCAGGCGGGAACGACCGCTTTACGAAAACCGATGGCGGATATGGGGTATATCTTCAAATATGTTGTGACGTATCGTGGGCAACAGCCGCCGATTAATGACATTTTGACTTATGCCCAGGCTGCGCGTGCGGTATCGTTGCTCAGGACCGCGAAGATCGGCATGGCGGGTTATCGCGACATGCGGCTGTTTGGAACTTTGTACGATGGAGTTTCTCTGAAGGGGAAAATCGGTCCTGAGATCGAGCATTTTGAGTTGCTGGAAATTGTGAACATGATGGAAAAGGTCGATGAAAAAGAAGTGGAGAAACTTGCCGCTTTGCTGAAGAATCGATGGAAATTTGTTCGGGATCCTCGGCCTGGGACGGTTGAAAATTCCGTGCGATTGTTCCTTGCCTTCAAAGCCAAAATTGAAGATCGCGGGTATCAGGGATTTTCGTATAATGACGTGGACGGCGTTAAAAAACTATTGAAATTTGCTCCTGCCGGCAGTTTGACGTTACTGCATGACGAACTGGATGTTTGTTCTGTGCCGGAGAACGACAGTTTGGGGGCTGTGACTCAGCTTATTGTCAAATATCTTACCGGTCAGGTGGGGGCCTATCTTGAATTTTATGAATTTTTATCAGAAGGCGCGTTGATGGGGGTGCCGGATTATGTACCTGCGGAAATTGTTGACGGGAGTGTGACCGTGATGCCTAACGCCTTTGGCGATTTTGGCGAAGGGTTGCTGAACGTTTCGAAATTGAAAACCGGAAGGGTTACGTTGTGTCGCCTGGGGTATTTTGGGAATGAATATACCCTGCATGTTGTGACGGGCATTGGCCGAACTCCATTGAAATGGGAAGAAGCCGGCTGGGCGCCGCCTGCGCCGCAACTGCCGAGTTTGGAGATTGTGTTCGATACTCCGGTTGAGGATTATGTTCAGAATGTCATGTCTCAGCATTACATTATTTCTTATGGTGATAATCGCGAACATTTAAAAGCGCTCTGTTCGATGGTTGGAATTCGATATTTGTGATCGGGAAGGTTTCAGATGATCAGCATGGCGTCGCCGTAGCTGTAGAATCGATATCGTTTTGCAATGGCGTGGTGGTAGGCGTGTTGCGTGAGCTCTTTTCCCGCCAGGGCGTAAATCATCGCGAGCAGCGTGGTTCTGGGCAGATGAAAATTGGTCACCAGACGATCAACGACCTTGAAGCGATAGGGTGGATAGATGAAGATTTGCGTCCAGCCCCGGCCTGGGGTGACGATTCCGTCTTCGTTTGCCAGGGTTTCGAGCACTCGGACACTGGTTGTGCCGATCGCGACGATTTTTTTGCCTGTTGATTTCGCGTTGTTGATGGTTTCGGCGGTTGCCTGATCGAGATGATACCACTCGCTGTGCATTGGATGATCTCGAAGGTCTGCTACGGTTACAGGCTCGAACGTTCCCATGCCGACGTGGAGGGTTACGCTGACGGTTTTTACTCCTTTGTCGGTTATTTTTTTCAGAAGCTCGGGAGTAAAATGAAGTCCTGCCGTTGGTGCGGCCACTGCACCGGGTGTGTCGCTGAAGATGGTCTGATATCGTTTTGCGTCCACCTGTTCCAAAGCGTCATTTGTTTTCGGGCGGCGAATGTAAGGCGGCAGGGGGATGCGGCCGAAACGCTGCAAAAATTCCACTGGATCGACCGCGGGTGATACGTGCATTTCGACGGTTTTTTCGCTGATTCGTTTTTGGAAAATAAACTTGGTGTCGCTGTTTTCTATTTGTAATTCAACGCCCGGTTTGAGTCTGGCCAGGCCTTTGATCATCATTTCCCATCGTCCGGGTTCCATTTCTCGCAAAAATAATCCTTCGACCTTGCCGCCGGTGGATTTGTGGAAAAAGATTCGGGCGGGCAGCACCTGCGTATTGTTCGTTACCAGCACATCGCCGGGCGAGAGGTATTCGGGCAGATCGTAAAAATGCCGATCGAACAATTCGTCCGTGTTGCGATTGATGACGAGCAGTTTGGAGTGATCTCTGGGCTCGATTGCCTGCTGGGCGATCAGTTCTTCCGGTAATACGTAATCGAGTTCTTCAGTCCGCATGATTTTCGGTTTCTAATCGATCAATGTTATCACTTTCATCCACAACAATATTGCGAACACTGCGGCGAAGACAAGGCGATAATATGCGAAGGGTTTGAGTGTCCACTTTCCGAGCAATTTGATAAAGGTTTTGATCGCGATGACGGCCACGATGAAGGAGACGACAAATCCTACGGCGAATACGGGGATATCGTTTGCGGACAGGGCGTTTCGCGATTCGTACAGGTCTTTGGCGGTCGCAGCGAACATGATCGGCACCGCGGCCAGGAAGGAATATTCCGCGGCGATAGTTCGGTCGAGTTTGCTGAACATTCCGCCGACGATGGTCGATGCCGCTCTGCTCATTCCCGGCCAGAGGCTGATGCACTGGAAGAGTCCGACGGAAAGGGCGTGTCGCCAGTTAAGGTCATCGAGCGATTTGACTTTTGGGGTGGGTCTGAATTTTTCTGCGAGTAAAATGCCGATTGCGCCCAGGGCTAGTGCGATGACTACAGGAATGGGGTGAAAGAGATATTCCTTCATGGGTTTGTAGACCAGCACACCGGCAATCGCGGCGGGCAGGGAGGTCAGGAACAACAGCCACCATCCTCGCAGGCCATAAAATCCTTTGGTTTGCCGGAAATTGAACAATCCTTTGAATCGGCTCCAGTACAGGAACACCACCGAAAGGATGGCTCCGAGTTGGATTACCACTTCGAAACATTTGGCTGTTTGGCCCGTGAATTTCAACAAATTTCCGACGATAATCAGATGTCCTGTGGAGGAAACCGGTACAAATTCTGTTAATCCTTCCACAACGCCTAAAATCGCGGCGATTATAATTTCCCGCATCGAAATACGCTCCCTTTCAACAAGGCTATGAAAATAACAGTCTCCAACATAATGATAAAGTCGTTGTCTTTCAATTCATTTCGACGGGGACCGCTCAAGTTTTTCGATTTTTCGCGGTGTAATTGCGTGAAGGGGGAGGGCCTGGTGCGATTGAGCCTGCGTGGGGATCGATTGTACAAAGGGCAGGATTGATTGAATATTCTGTCAGCCTGCTTGAAACCTGTCGGCGGAGTGATACGATACATGCGAAGAATAGTGTGTCTTGGTTCACTGGTTCCGCTTGTTAGACAGGAGAAAAACAATGGCGAGTTTAAAAGGTAATTGTGTACTGGCTCAGTCGGGTGGTCCGACCGCGGTGATTAATGCCAGCATTTGCGGCGCGGTTCAGGAAGCGATGCGGTATCCGGAAATATTCACGGGTATTTACGGCGCCGATAACGGTATCCTGGGGATTTTGAACGAAAAACTTTTCGATCTCGGACAAGAACCTGCCGACAATATCGAAGGGTTGAAGTCCACTCCGGCCGCTGCTCTTGGCTCGTGCCGATATAAACTCAAGGATCTGACACAATCTCGGGACGATTATGAGCGAATCATCGAAGTCTTCAAAGCTCATAATATTCGTTATTTCTTCTATGCAGGCGGAAACGATTCGATGGACACCTGCGATAAGATTTGCAAACTCGCCAGAGAAACAGGCTATGATATGATCGCCGTCGGTATTGCCAAGACCATCGACAACGATCTGGCGTTTACCGATCATTGCCCCGGTTTCGGCTCGGTCGTCAAATATAACGCCACCGCCATTATGGAAGCAGGCAAAGATACCGAAGCGATGTACACCGCTGATACCATTACCGTTCAGGAAATTATGGGACGAAATGCCGGCTGGATCGCCGCGGGGACGGGAATGGCTCGACGAAGTTATGAAGATGCTCCGCATTTGATTTATATTCCGGAGATTCCCTTTGTGGTCGAAAATTTCGTTCAGGATGTCAAAGAAGTCCTCAAACGGATCGGCTATTGCGTGATTTCCGCCGGTGAAGGGATGAAAAACGCCGAGGGTAAATATATTTCCGAAATGGGCGGCTCGTTCGGTAAGGACTCCTTTGGTCATGCCCAGCTTGGCGGTGTGGCGGATATTCTGCGTGGCATTATTGAAAGCGAAATCAAAGTCAAATGCCGGACACAAAAATTGGGAACCTGTCAGCGATCAGCTATGCACTTTGCTTCTCTTACCGACGTTAATGAAGCCTATATGTGCGGTCAGGCTGCTGTCAAAGCTGCGGCTGAGGGAATTTCAGGCAAAATGGTCACACTGGTCCGCGAGGGCGACGGTGCGAACTATCGATGCACGACCGGTCTGGCAGACCTTAGTGCCGTAGCCAACGGTGAAAAATATCTGCCTCGAGAATTTATGGACGAACGTGGAACCTCCATCACCGACGCGATGCGAAAATATATGACCCCGCTGCTCCAGGGAGAGGCTCCTGTCCGTATCGGAGACGACGGATTGCCGGTTTACGTTCGTTTGCAGAAACACCGGCTTGCTCCGAAAACGGGGCGTGAATATTCCGCCGGTAAAAAATAATGAGCGGCTTTCATAATTTACAAAAGAGACGCGACCGGAAGGGCGTGTGGGAGTGTTTGCGAATTCCGTGAAAACCACTGGCGTTACTTTGACAATTTCGGTACACTCTTGAAATAGAAAAAGGAGGTATGATAGTTTTTTATAAAATCGTGAGGAGATTTGGGTGCTCAAGTTTCTGGTTTTCAAAGATGGGTCTCCGGTTGACCAACTGGATGTAACGTCGGCGCACATGCTTGGCCAGGACGACGTACCGGTCAAAAGCCAGGTTGAATATGCGGATCGTTTGCTGACGTGTCAGAAAATGACGGAAGAAGCCGGCGCGTTGGCGATCTTGTGGGACGTTCGCGGGGCCGGTAAGTATCTGCTGCAAACCACCCGACTTCCCAGCAGGGAAAAACCCTATATCCTGAACGTCGAACTCGCTCGCTGGCGGCTGATGCGGATTTTAAGCAAACTTGAAGACTGGGGACTTTTTGAATATCCCAAAACCGAATCGATCATGGAACTCGTTGAGACGAGCAGGAAGTTATTTATCAACGCCCTTCAGGAATCGCAATCTCCGGCCAAGGCGGCGGACCTTGCGGATCAATCTCTGGAGAAATCCATGGAAGCCGGCGATGCGCTGGCCAAGTTTCATGCCTCGCACCTGCTTGGGATAAAATTGCAATCGGGTGTACTGAATCGAAAACTCTTTGGTTGTAGAGTCAATCCCGGTGTGACCACCGATCAGCTTAGTCCGGAAGTGCTGGCTACCTTGAATTTTGTCCAGATTCCGCTTAACTGGGGACAACTTCATACGGGTCGTCAGCAGTTTAATCTTGGGCCCCTCGATCGGCAGGTCGAATTTTTTCTCAAACGAAAGATGTCTATCCGGTTTGGTTCGGTGATCTCATTTGCCCAAGCCAATATTCCCGCCTGGCTTAAAGGGAAAAATATCGAATTCGATGTTTTGCGCGATCTGGTGTATGAATATCTTACCGCTATCGCCGGGCGATACGGCAAGTGTATCCGCAGCTGGGCAGTGGTGAGCGGGCTTCACGCCGAGAATTATTTCGGATTGAATTTCGAGCAGATTCTGGATATTACCAGACTGGCTTCGACGCGGGCGAAGCAACTGTGCCCGCGGGCCGGCGCTGTGATTGAAATCGTCCATCCCTGGGGCGAATATTACGCCCATACGCCTAAGACAATTCATCCTTTCCTGTATGCGGATATGGTCGCACAGAGCGGGATCAATTTCGACGCTTTTGCGCTCCATCTGCCTTTTGGTGCCGCGAAAGATGGTTTTTATGTGCGGGACTTTTTCCAGATTTCGTCGCTGATCGATCGGTATGCACTGGGAAAACCCATTCACCTGACGACCGCGGTTCCGGCGATGACTTTACCGGAGAGAGATTGCGGCTATTGCGATACGCCCTGGACACCGGAAGCCCAGGCGAAGTGGTTTGAATGTTTTTGTCAGATAGCGATAAGCAAACCGCTTATCGAGTCGATTACCTGGGAAACGCTCAGTGATCCTTTCAGCGAAAGTATTCCGGGTAGTGGTTTGTTGGACGACCAGTGGACCGCCAGACCGATTCTGGCCCGGATTTACGAGATGCAAAAGAAGTTTCTCGATTCCAAACAGCGAATTCCGCCGCAATAAATTGAGATGTGGGGGTGGATCATGGCTTGGAGTTTCGACGATCAACAACTTGTGCGACGCAACCGGCTTGTGATCGCGGGCGTACTGATTGCGATCATTTTGCTGGATGTCGGAGTCATTGTGTATCGTAAAATCGATCATGCCGAATATGTTGTTGAATATCAGCCGATGAACTTTGTCGTTCACTTCGATCCGAATTCCGCGCAAGTGGACGAGCTTGAAGTTCTGCCGGGACTCAACCGGAACTTGGCACAGGCTATTGTCGATTATCGTGAGGAGTCTCAGCGGTATTATCCGGATCGAACCGTTTTTATGCAGGCTGCCGACCTGATGCAGGTCAAAGGAATTTCAGAAAAAACAATAACCCAGGCGGAGAAGTTTCTGATTTTTCCTCAGAAAGCAACGCCGGAGAAAGATGGAAATTAGATGGTGGAAGCATTCTGTAAGACGCTTCTGACTTCCAACTAAAACCATTTGATCGAGGATTGACATGCGGGATATTCACGATGTTCCGAAAATACCGGGCAGGCCTTGCGATGCTCATAAGGGAACCTTCGGGCGGGTTCTGATTGTGGGCGGATCACGCAACTATCTTGGCGCACCGGCTTTGGCTGCCAACGCCGCTTTGCGATCGGGCGCGGGACTGGTCACCATGGCGTTGCCTGGATCGGTCCAACCGGTGATTGCTCCCCTGGCTTGGTGCGCAACGTCCTGGCCTTTGCCGGAAGATGAGCGGGGCGTGTTCCATACCGACGCGATGCCCGAATTGCTCGACGCAATCCTTCACCGGAAACTTTATAACGTCGTTGCCGTTGGTCCGGGACTCGGCGATTGCAAACCCATTGTCCCGTTTATCGCGGAACTCAATCGCGCGAAAATTCCCTGCGTGGTCGATGCCGACGCGTTGAATCGATTGGCGGAAGTTTCGTGGTATGGTCTGCTGTCCGGCCCCTGCGTCATCACGCCTCACCCTGGTGAATTGGCTAGACTTCTGGGCGGATCGACTTCGGAGATTCAAGCGGATCGAGATCGAAAATGCCTTCAGGCGGTGGTTAAAATGCGAGGCGACCGGACAGGCGAACAGAGCGAATCGGTTTGCCTGCTCAAAGGTCATCGAACGCTGGTCTCCGACGGTGAACGTTTTTACACCAATACCACGGGCAATCCGGGAATGGCGACCGGCGGGACGGGCGATGTTCTGGCAGGGATGATCGCCGCATTGATCGCGCAAGGCCTTTCGACTTTCGAAGCTGCCGCACTGGGAGCTTATGTTCATGGTCTTGCGGGCGATCTGGCTGCGGAACAACTTGGCGAAATATCCTTGATGGCGGACGACCTGCTGACCTGGTTGCCGGCTGCATTTAAAAAGACAACCACGTTTGCCGATAAACGACATTAAAACTCTTTCGCAAGCATTCTTGCCTGGTCCGCCAGCGAATTTCGCCGTTCGACGGTAGCGTTTCGGTCGGCATTGAGGGTATCGTCCATGGTCAATTCCTTGATATCGGTGATGCCGATAAAGTTCAAAATCGCGCGGATGTACCGCGATTGATAATCGAGGTCCTGGCCCGGGGGGGTGGTGTATTGTCCACCGCTGGCGTAGACCACCAGGGCTTTTTTGCCTGTGACCAGCCCCACATAGCCTTTTTCCGGATCGACGCGGAAGGTATAGCCCGGTTGAACGAGCAGATCGATGTAGTGTTTGAGGCGGTAGGGAATGCCGAAGTTCCACATCGGTACGGCGAAGACGTATTTGTCGAACGAGGTGAATTCTTCGATAATTTTTTCAACGGCCTGCCAGGAGGTTTTTTCTTGAGGCGTGGCATTTTGGCCGTGAAGTATCGCATATTTGGCGTTGATGACCGGCCCGTCGAAGGAGGGCAGATCGGTGGTAAAGACATTTATCGTCTCGATCCGGTCCTGTGGATGGTACTGACGATACGCATCGACGAACGCATTGGCGATATGGAGTGAATAAGACCTTTCGATTCTCGGTGACGCCATCATGTAAAGTAATTTATGCATCGGCAAATTCCTTTCTTTCAAAATTTTCTTCAGGTTCAAATTTAAGCATATTAAGCATTTCATCAATCGAGGTGGTTGGCGGCTGACAGATCAAATCCTGACAGACATACGCTGTTGCCTGAGAGTCTTTGGGTTGATAAAACTCGGTGAAAGGCGCAATTTCGACGATTTTAGGGAATTTGACCTCGGCGGGTTTGAACAAAATTACGGCGTTGGGCAGAAATTGTGAATGAAGGGCGTGGATCATTTTTTTGGTGTCCTGTGACTGGGAATTTCCGACGATGATGATTTCGTAGGTTGGTCCGGCTTGAAATTCGAGTCCGATGAGAAGCTGAGTAAAGGCGGAGGGTGATTTTCGGACAACGGCGGCGATGGATTTTTCGACTCTGGAAGCGATTTCTTCAAGCTGGGCGTTTCCGGTAAAGCGTGCGAGCCGACGAAGGTTGTAGGTTTCGACGGAGTTTCCTGCAGGGGTCGCGCCGTCGAAAATTTCTCTGGGTCGTAAGAGTAAATCTTCGCCGGCATCGTCGGCAGTGAGACAGAAAATATTTTCGGCGCTATCGAAGAAATGTTCTTGAATGATACGGTTGGTTTCCATGGCGGTTTGCAGATATCTGGTGTCGAAAAGCGTTTCATAAAGTTCAATCGCCGCCCAGGTGAAAAAGGCGTAATCGTTGAGGTTTCCGGGGACGTCGGATTCATTTTCACGGAAGCGATGCAAGAGTCGGCCCTGATTGGTTTTGAGATGATTTTGAATGAAGTCGAATGTTTTGACGGCATGGGCGGCGTATTGAGGTTCGTCGAACGCGCGTGCCGCCTTGGCCAGCGCGACGATCATCAGGCTGTTCCAGTCGGTCAGGATTTTGTCGTCCCGATACGGTCTGGGGCGTTGCCGGCGAGTTTTGAAGAGTTTTTCTCGTGCCTGATCCAGGTGGCGGGCGAAAGTTGATTCGGAGGTGTGATTGTCGGCTGCGAGATCGGCAAGGGATTTATTACGATGGAGGATATTCATGCCGTTTTTGTTGCCGGTGCTTTGATCGACAAAATTACCGTTGGGGGTGATGTTGAATGTTTTAACGGTCAGGTCGGCTCGGGTTTTACTCAGGGCCTGTTGAATTTCCTGCATGCTCCAGAGGTAGAATTTTCCTTCTTTTCCTTCGCTGTCGGCGTCTTCGGCGGAATAAAAGGCTCCTTCGGGAGAGGCGAGGTCTCGGAGGGTGTAGGTTAGAATTTCCTTTGCGGTGTCTGCGTAAAAAGGATTTTGGGTGGCTAGAAATGTTTCGGTATAAACGATGGTCAATTGTGCCTGATCGTAGAGCATTTTTTCGAAGTGGGGGACCAGCCATTGACTGTCGGTGGCGTAACGGTGGACTCCGAATCCGAGATGGTCGTAAATTCCGCCCTGGCGGATTGCGTGGAGTGTTTTTTCGACCATTTGGCGGGCTTTTTCGTTTTGGGTTCGATACCAGTATCTCAGGAGGAACAAGAAGTTATGGCTGGTGGGGAATTTGATCGATTGTCCGAAACCGCCGAAGCGTTCATCGAAGTTTTGGGCGAGTTCGGAAAAGGCGAAGTCGAGGACATTATTGTTGAGTTCTCCTTCGCCTTTGATTGTTACGGCCTGGTGTAAGAAGGAGGTGATTTGTTCGGCGGACTGGAGGAGTTCGTCGTGATTGTTGTTCCAGAATTCTTGGATGCGCTGGGTGAGTTCGAGCAGGCCTACCATGCCGTGGCGCGAGGTTCTGGGGATGTAGGTTCCGGCGAAAAAAGGTTTTTTGTCGGGGGTCATGAAGATGGACAAAGGCCAGCCGCCGTTTCCGGTGAGGATCTGGCAGACGTTCATGTAGAGGCTGTCGATATCGGGGCGTTCTTCCCGATCGACCTTGATGCAGACAAACGTGTTATTGAGGGCTTCACCGACTTCCGGATCGCTGAAGGATTCCTGTTCCATGACGTGGCACCAGTGGCAGGTGGAATATCCGATGGACAGGAAAATGGGTTTGTTTTCCTGTCGTGCTTTTTCGAAGGCTTCTTCGCTCCAGGGGTACCAGTCCACGGGATTATGGGCGTGCTGGAGAAGATAGGGGCTTTTTTCGTTGGCGAGACGATTGGTATATTCCTGAACCGCACCGGTGGAGCTTTGGCTCGAACCGGTGTGATGATGATTGTGGTTTGAACGTTTCATTTTTTTCCCTCCCGTAAAGTTAGTTGGAAGTTGGTGTTTTCGAAACTTTTAACTTTTTAACTTCCAACTTCTAGTTTTGTTTTCAAAAAGTATGTTCAGGTTTCGATGAGGATGGTCTTGGTGATTTTTTGGGCCGCTTCTTTATCCATAAGCCAGATGGCGTTATGCACAATTCTGGCGGGAGTTTCCAGGATATTTCCCGTTTCGGCAAAGACCTGTTGGACGGCGTTGGCTTTGTTCGTTCCCGATACGAGGACCATGATTTCCGAGGCGCAGGCAATTCCTTTGGGGGTGATGGTGATGCGGGACGGGGGTTCCGCCGGGGTCTGGACCGCAAGAAACTTACGGGTTTGTTCTTCCAGAGCAGTGGAATGTGGGAAAAGCGAGGCGGTATGGCCGTCGGTTCCAATTCCCAGCAACAGCAGATCGGGACGGGGGGGGAACTCGACTTCGTAACATTTGGCTTCGACGTGCGGGTCGTCGGCTTCGCCATGAATGCGATGGATGTTGTCGGCTGGGATTCGGACGGTGTCGAGAAAACTTTGCCGGGCCATCATGAAGTTGCTTCGCGAATCGTCCGGCAGGACACAGCGTTCGTCGGACCAGTAGACCTGGGTATTTTCCCAGAGTCGGCGTTTATGTTCCCATTGTCGACCCAGGAGCGAATAGGCTTGTTTGGGTGTGCTTCCACCGGAGAGGACGAGTTCGAATTTTCCACGATCTTCGAGGCATTGGAGTCCGATGGTCACAATGGCTTGGGCTGCCATTTCGCTTAAAGTTTGATAGTCCTGAAATATTCGTATCATTTTTTGGCCTCTCGTTCATTCATTCACAACCATTCTTTTTCATCCTGTCTGAGCAGGTCGTCTGCTTGTTGGGGGCCCCAGGTTCCGGGTTCATAGCTGAAGATTTTATCGTCGGGACACGGTGTTGCGATGAGGGGTTCGACGGCTTTCCAGGCTGCTTCGATACTGGCGGCGCTCCAGAAGAGGGTTGGATCGCCCAGGAGTCCGTCGAGCAGGATTCGTTCGTAGGCTTCGGGCATTTTCATTCCCATCGAGGCGTAACGAAAATCCAGATGTACCGGTTCGATGCGGTCTTCGCGCTGAGGGGTTTTGACGGAAATGAGCAGTGAAATTCCTTCGTCGGGTTGAAGCCTGATGATCAGGCGATTGGATTGGACGTTACGGCAGAGCGCGGGGTTTTCCATGACGCACAAGGGGATGCGTTTAAAATTGATGACGACTTGTGTCATCGATTGAGCCATATTTTTTCCGCAACGGATATAAAAGGGCACGCCGAACCATCGCCAGTTGTGGATGGCTAGTTTCACGGCGACATACGTGGGGGTTTTCGAGTTTGGATCGACGTTTTTTTCGTTTCGATATCCGTGGTATTGGCCGAAGACGAAATCCTGTTGCTGGATGGGTGAGAGGGACTTGAGGACTTGAAGTTTCTGGTCGTCGATCGAACCGGTGTATCCGACGACGGGCGATTCCATGGCGATCAGAGTGAGGACCTGCATGACGTGGTTTTGTACCATATCGCGCACGACGCCGGATTGTTCGTAATAGCTGCCGCGGCCTTCGACACCGATTTTTTCGGCGGCGGTGATTTGGACGCTGTCGATGTAGTTTCTGTTCCAGATCGGCTCGAAGACGGCGTTGGCGAATCGCAGGACGAGGAGATTTCGGATGGTGTCTTTGGCGATATAATGATCGATGCGGTAGATGTGCTCAGGCTCGAAGAGATTCGAGAGCATCTGGTTAAGTCGCCGGGCGCCGGCCAGATCGTTTCCGAAGGGTTTTTCGATCATGATTCGGCAGGGGACTGGGGAGCGGCATTTTCCGATAAATTGGGTTTGTTCCATGGTTTTGAGGACGGTTTCCATTGTTTCGGGCGGCAGGGCCAGGTAGAAGAGGTAGTGGAGTTTTTCACAGGGTTTGATTTCCATGATCAGTGAGTTTAATTTTTGGAAATCGTCCGGATTATCGTAGTGCCCAGTGACATAAAACAGGCGAGATTCAAACCGCTGCCAGGTTGACGGGTCGAATTTATTTTTTGAGAACGTTTCGACAGCATTTTTTAATTCATTTCGGAAGGAATCGTGGTTCAGCTCTGAACGGGCAAAGCCTACGATTTTGAATTGCTCTGGAAGCAGATTGGCGGATTCGAGATTGTACAAAGCGGGGATGAGCTTACGCCGGGTCAGATCGCCGGAAGCGCCGAAGATGATCATAACGCAGGGGACGTTGTTGTTTGTGAGTGATTGAGTCATGCTGGTTCGTTCCTCCGTTTTTCGGGTTTATGGTCCGAGGTATTCTTAAATTATATAGTTGGAAGTCGGAAGTTGGAAGTTGGAAGTTGGAAGTTGCGGAGAGGATTGTCTGATGATAGGAGTCGTTTTCGGATTTCCGCTTTCGCGGGAATGTTTATTTGGTTTTTGATGTGACGACTTGTCTGATCGAAGAAGATAACTTCTTTCATAATTAAAGATAACACATGGCCGGCCAAATGCAAATTTTTGGGTTGGGCTGGAGGGGGGTAAAAGAGGCAAAGTGTGGTCGGCTTGGGGGTTATGGATTTAAAAAAAATAAAAAATTATTTTTGGCGGATATTTTTGGAGATTGGCGGCAGAGAGGCTATAGGGATTTCTATAGAGATTTCTATGGAGGGCAGGGATTTCTATAGAAATCTCTATGGCAATTCTATTTCTGATGCGTAGCGGGGGTTTTTGGTGGGTTGGGACGGGTGAAATATTTGAAGAATTCGAACCAGACGATGCTTGCCGCGCCGCAGATGAGACAGATCAGGAGGTCGGTCGAATGGAGCGGTGCAAAGTGGAACATATTCTGGAGCGGGGGGAGGTAGAGGACGAGCGTGAGGAAGAGAGTTGCGCCGCTGAGGATCAGCCAGAGGGCTTGATTTCTTTTTTTCAGCAGGGCGGGGATTGTTTGAATCCAGGAGCGGTTGGTCAGGATCAGCCCGATGTTGGCGACGATCAGGGTTGTAAAGGCGAGGGTTCGCGCATTGTTGTTTTCGGCAGAGGAGTCCTGAGAACCCGCGATGAGGTAGACGGCGAGGGTGAAGATTAAAACGCTGAGTCCCTGCAAGATGCTCAGGGTGAGAGTTTTTTTGCTGAGGAGGGGATTTTTTAAGTTTCGCGGCGGACGTTTCATGATATCGGCTTCGCCGGATTCGGCTTCGAAGACGATGGAACAGGCGGGATCGATGATCAGTTCGAGGAAGACGATATGGACGGGTAAAAGGATCAGAGGCCATTTGAACAGGACGGGCAGGAGGGACAAACCGGCGATAGGGACATGGACGGCAAAGATGTAGGCCATTGCTTTTTTGAGGTTGTCGAAGATTCGACGTCCCATTTTGACGGCATCGACGATGGAGGAAAAGTCGTCGTCGACGAGGACCAGGTCGGAGGCTTCACGAGCGACGTCTGTTCCGCGTCCGCCCATGGCGATGCCGATATTGGCGGCTTTGAGAGCGGGTGCGTCGTTGACACCGTCGCCGGTCATGGCGACGGTTTCGCCATTGGCTTTTAGTGCCTGGACGAGACGGAGTTTTTGTTCGGGGACGACTCTCGCGAAGATGTTGACGGTTTTGATTTGTTGTTGGAGGTCGTCGTCGGAGAGTTGATCAAGCTCGGGGCCTGTGAGTACCTGGTCCATGGGCGAGAGGCCTATTTGTTGGGCGATGTTTTTTGCGGTTCCGGGGTAGTCGCCTGTGATCATGATTACCCGGATGCCGGCGTCGTAACATTCGCGGATTGAATTGTCGACGCCGGGTCGGACGGGATCGGCGAAACCGATCAGGCCTATGAATTTGAAGACAAAGGCGTGCTGTTGGATCGGGAGATCAGTTTTGTGGAAGTTGGCGCGTGCGACGGCGAGGATTCGGAGTCCGTCGTCAGCCATCTGCGCGACTTTTTTTGCGAGATCGGCCTGTTGGGAGTCGGAGAAGTGGCAGAGGTCTGCGACGGCTTCGGGTGCTCCTTTTGCGGCGATGGTATAATTTTGTTCATCGGGAGATTTCCAGACATGCGAGAGAGCCAGCAGGTTGTGCGAGAGCGGATATTCCTGGATGAGGGTCCAATCGTCGTGGAGATGCTCGGTATTTGTCAGGTTTAATTTTCCGAGCCTTCGGAGGGCTTTTTCCATGGGGTCGAAAGGGTCTCGTTGGCTGGCGAGGATGCCGAATTCGACGAGTTCGTGAAATTTTTCGGGAAGTCCGTCCCGGCGATGATGTTTAACATCGTAAAATTCGCCGTCGGTGTAAATTTGACTGACGGACATCATGTTGAGGGTCAGCGTTCCTGTTTTATCGACGCAGAGGACGGAGGCGGATCCGAGGGTTTCGACGGCGGGGACTTTCCGTGTGAGGACATGTTTTTTTGAGATTCGCCAGGCTCCGAGGGCGAGGAAGATGGTCATAACGACGGGAAATTCTTCGGGCATCATGGCCATGGCGAGGGTAAGTCCGGCGAGAAAGCCCGTGGGCCAGTCCTGATTTGTCAGGCCATAGACGATGACGACGATGGTGCAGAGGATTAATCCGACGATGGTGAGATTGCGAACGATTTTGCCTGTTTCTTTTTTTAAGGCGGTGGGGGCGGTATCGATGGATTGCAGCGCTTTCCCGATTTTGCCCATTTCGGTAAAAATGCCGGTTTTGAGGACTCGCGCGATGCCCTGGCCACTGACGACGAGGGTTCCGGAATAGATAAAGGGCAAGTTGTCGCCGCCTGGTGGTGTTAATTCCATTTTCTGGTCCCAGGCGATTTTTCGGACGGGGGCGGATTCACCGGTGAGGAGGGATTCATCGGTTTCAAAATTTGAGCAGTTTTCGAGGACCGCATCGGCGGGGACGCGATCTCCTTCGACGAGTACAAGATAGTCGCCGCGAACCACATCGCGTCCGGCGATTCGTTTTTCTTCACCGTCGCGAATGACCAGGGCACGCGGGCTTGAAAGGTCTCTCAAGGCTTCAAGGGCGCGTTCGGTTTTTCGTTCCTGGTAAAGAGTGATTCCCATGACGACAAAGACGAAACTCAGGAGCATGAGGGCGTCCTGGAGTTCGCCTAATCCGAGATAGATTCCGCCACAGGCTACGAGGAGAAGGAACATCGGCTCACGGACCACGTCGAGTGCAATGGCAAGGAAGCTACGCTGTTTTGAAGAAGGCAATTCGTTGTATCCTTCGGTTGCAAGCCTGGTGTCGGCTTCCTGTCGGGTCAAGCCTTTGAATGCACTGATGTCCCATTTTCTTGTCATTGCGAGCCTTTTCGAATATTGTTGGAAGTACGAGAAGATGGATTCCCGCCATCGTGGGAATGACAGAGTATTTGGTGGATTTTACTTCCAACTTTTAATTTTTAACTTCCGATGGATAACTTTTCCATAAAATTATTTTTCCGAACTTGCCAGGAGTTGTGGTTCAGGCTCGATATTGGGGGAGAGGGGAGTGTTTTCTTCCGGGGCGGGCCGGCGTGATTGGCGGACGATTTCGATCAGGGCAGGGACTTTTAATGAGAAAAGGATCGCTCCGAAGATGCAGCAAAAGCCGCTGAACAGGAACGTATTTGGGGCGCCGATTTGTTTGGCCAGTATACCTCCGACGAGACTTCCGAGGGGGGCAGCTCCCATGAAGGCCATGGTATAGAAGCTCATTACGCGGCCTCGTTTGTCATCGTCCGCGATGGTTTGAAGGACGGTATTGCTTGCGGCTGAGGTGACCATCATTCCGAAGCCTACGAGCACCATCAGGATGAGGGATAGCCATAGGATGTTGGAAAAGGCGAAAGCCATGATTCCGACGCCGAAGATTGTGCAGGCACTGCCGATGATTTTGCCGAGACCTTGAGCATTGGGTCTGGCGGCGAGGAAGACGGCGCCGAAAAAGGCACCGAGTCCTGAGGCTCCGACGAGAAAGCCATAGGTGTGCGAATCGCCGTGAAGATGGATTTTTGCAAATACGGGCAACAGCACGGTGAATGGGACGAAGCTGAACAGGCAGATCAGGAGAAGGACCGAACGGATAGGGGCGAAACCGGCTGCGTATTTTAATCCTTCTTTAAATCCATCGAATGGGTGTTGGTGTTGTATGGTTACCAGGGGTTTGGTGTGATTGAGTTTCATTGCGGCGAGAGCGAGAAGAATGGCGATATAGCTTAACCCGTTGAACCAGAAGCATATTCCTTCGCCATATCGGGCGATAAGGATTCCGGCGATCGTTGGGCCGATGAGACGCGCGCCGTTGAAGACGGAGGAGTTGAGGGCGATGGCATTGCCCAGATCGTCGCGATTTTCGACCATCTCCAAGACGAAGGAATGCCGGATTGGGATATCAAAGCCGTTGATTATGCCCTGGATGGCGGTTAGCGTTATGATTCCGGGGAGGGTCAAGGTTCCGGTGGAATACATGATCGCCAGAGTCAGCGCCTGGCACATAGCCAGCAATTGTGTGGTGAAGAGGAGTCGATGTCGATTCCAGCGGTCGGCGAGCACACCGCCTGTCGGGGCGCCCAGGAAGGCGGGGATTTGGCCTGCGAAGCTGACGACGCCCAGAACCACTTCAGACCCTGTCATTTCATAGGCGAGCCAACCCATGGCGATGGATTGCATCCATGTTCCGATCTGGGAAAAGATCTGCCCCATGAAGAATAAACGGAAATTTCTATATTTCAAGGCCCGGACCAGGGTTGGCCAGCCCGTTGACTTCTCATTCATGTTTATTTGTGATTTATAAAAGTAAAATAGTCGCATGGGTAATTTTCAACAACCTTTAGTAAAAATGGCGTAAAAACACCCATTCAAAGATTAATCATATCATCGCTGGGCCGGGTTTGTGAAGTCTGTTTGTTTTTAATGATGAATTTGATGATTATTTTACGAGAAGCATCTCTGGAAGGTTGGTATAAAGTCTTGTGAAATTCCGTTTTTGTTCATAAAATTCAAGTTCTATGGAAGCACCAGAGAAGAAGAAAAAACAGTTGATGCAAGATCGACCGAAAGGATGTCGCACGAGACGCATTCGGAATATTGTATTGATTGCGCTGGGGGGGCTATTTTTGTTGTTGGCGGCGGGGCCTTATATTATTCCGCGAGAGTATCTTCGGAAAAAGATCGCCGGACATCTTTCGGAGAAGACTCAGTCGGCGGTGAGGGTTGATCGGGCGTCGATAGGATGGTTTTCGGGGCTTAGACTTTGGGGACTTGAACTGGAGAATAACGAGACGCAGGCGTGTGTGTCGATTTCGCGGATGAAGATTCCGATTGAGCCGGTGAAATTGCTTTTTGGGGGAGCGGCGAGTTTTGTTCGGCTTGAAGGGGTGAAGGTTGAGCTTGTTGAGCGAGCACAATCGCCGGAGTTAAAGCTGACGGAATTTTGTCCGTCGGGGTTGCCGGTGCAGCGAGTTCAGCTTTCGGATTTGCAGATCGATTTTATGTGGCGGGATGGATTCAGGCAGGAGATGATGGTACCCTGGCTGGAGTTTATTTTTGATCTGTCGAATCAGACGGTGCAATATGATGCCCAGGCGAAATTGCAGGCGAGGCGTGAGGCAGGATCGTCGGCGGAGTATGTGGGACGTTTGACGACTCATGGGAATTTTGAATTCGTGCGGCAGGAGGGTCAGCAATGTCTGGCGGGGACACTGAACGTCGACTGGCAGGACCTGGATCTTTCGATTCTTCGCCTTGAACGGATCGAGCGATTCGATATCGCAAAGTTTGCAGGGAAGTCAGGGGGGAACCTTACTCTGGAGATATTTCCGGATTTTCATTTTCGGTGGAATTCACGGACGCGGTTTGATGATTTGATTGTCAGGCGTGGAGAGGTTTCGACGCCGGGGAAGATCGATCGGCTTACGGTGATCAGTAAGGGGGAATTTGACCCGGTGACGGGGAAATTGACGCTTGGACGTCTGGATGTGAGCAGTTCGCCTTTAGAGATTTCGAGTACGATGACGGGACGGTTGGACCAGAACGATTTCGATCTTGCGACACTTGATCTGGACGGCAGGCTCGATATGGCGATGGTGGCCGCTTTAGCGCCCGGACTGGCCAGGTCGCTGGGCGAGGAGGGCAGGATCGATGGACCTTGTTATTTTGATTTTTCGTGGAAGGATGAACCTGCGGGGTATCAGATCGAGGTACACGTGAATGCGGACGGTGTTTTTCTGGATCGGCCGGGAACGATTTTGAAAAGGGCGGACGATGCGTTGAATGGGTCGATTTCGATTCATACCGATCAGGCGACGTGGCCTTGGGTGGTGGTTGACCGTGTTGATTTCAAGGTGGGTCAGACCGAATTGCATGGCTGGGGACGATTGCCGCCGATTCGGAGCGGCGATGATCCTGATGTGTGGTTGGATGAGGTTCGGCGATTGGCGGAGTTTGAGGTGACGGTGAATTGTCCGGAGTTGCTTTGGTTTTCGCCGAGAGTGCCTGCGATGGGAGATGTATTGACGTGGGCGAATCTTTCCGGGCCTGTCGGGATACGTTTGGGATATACGGGGCAGGAAGATGTCGGGCGGATGGATATGGATGTGGAACTCAATGAGAGCGGCACGCTGGGATTGGGTGATATTTTTGTCAAGCCCGAAGACGAGAAAATCGATCTGCGGTTTCAAGGTTTTTTGCCGTGGCATACTCGTGAGCCTCAGGTGTGGATTTATGCGTTCGGCAAGTGCGGCGAGGCGGAAATAATGACGGATCAGCGACCGCTGAAGATAATCTGGGCGTTTACGCAAACGCCTGATAAGAAACCTGCGATCGATCTTTTCGGTGATGTGTCCATTGAGGTTCATGGGCTGGGTTCGATGCTGGCTTATTCGCCGCGGTTGAAGCGGGATCGACCGGCAGAGCATGTGGGGGGAGCGTTTGAGTTTGAATTGGGTCATGTATTGCGGGCGACGCTTGAAGATGGGCGCTGGACGATGCAAAACGCGCGGGTTCATTTTGAGCTTGAGGCGGATAAGGTATGGGTTGATCTGCCGGAGAAATTTATGAAGCCCGCGGATGTGCCGATGTCGGTGAGGGTGGATTATACGTATACGAACCGGATGAAACAACACGAGTTTCAGGGCGAGGCGCGGTGGTGTTCGACTCAGGCGGAGTTTGAGATTCTTCGGATCGACGCGAAGGACAACCGCATCGAAGGCAGGGGTGAGATTCGTGTGGAAGGGCTTAAAAATACGCTGAATTCGATGCCGGTGCTTTCGAAAATGATCGATAAGGTCGGAGTTGTCGATGGCGGATTGACGATGGGTTTACAATGGTCGAGCGATGTGCAGAAGGACAAGATCGACTGGTCGATTGATGCGACTGCGACGAGGGTGGAGATGGATGGCGAGCATGTCAAGTCTGAAACGATGCCTGCGACGATGGAGGGGCAGTTGATTTTGCCTGCTTCGCCTGATGAAACGCCCCGGACGTATATTATTTCCAAATTGCGGTCTCAACTGGGACAAAGTTATGTAAATCTGGAGCATGGTTCGATTCTTCTCAGGGGCGGTGAGAGGGACGGTTGGGGCAGGATGTTCGGTGTCGAGCCCTGGATGCTTCGGCACAGTGGTCCGTTTCAATCGTTTTCATTCAGCTTGTCGGGTCATTTGGATGCGCAGAGCCGGTGGCTTAGGGTTAATCGAAAAGTTCGGGAAGTGCTTGATGAGTATGGTTTACGGGGTGGGGCGGATTTCAATCTGGAGGCGGGTTTTAAAGATTCGCTTTTACAAACGACTTTTAGTGCCCGGCTGGAGGAGATGGCGTTTGAATACGACGATATATTGACTAAAAGAAAAGGTGTGCCCGGTTCACTTGAGATGTCGGTATTTGTTTGGCCTGACGCAGAAGACATCGACGTTTGTCATGTTCAACTTGCTTATGCGAAATTTCGTCTGAGTGAATTCTATGCAACCGGCCGTGGGGGAGGGACACTTGGATGGTCGTCGGATAAAGATATTTTACTGAACGACGCTCTGGCTCAGATCAATGTACGAATTACGGATATTTCGCAGCTTGGTGAACTTTCTTCGCTTGTTCGGGAGTATGAGGCAGGGGGGCGGATTAATGTCGATATGGGGTTTCTCAGGCGGGACGGGCGTAATTCTCTGACGGGTTCATCTGCTTATTTCAGCAACGTCAATGCGATGGTGTCCGGTCAGCCTGTGATGGTGGATGGACGGATATATTTCTCGGAGGATTATTTCAATTCGGACAGGTTTTTATTTTCTGCGGGCTTTTCATCGTTTAAGGCCGGGTGGGATACGGTGATTATTGACGATAAGATCACCGGAATTGCGGATATCGAGAGCGACTATTTTGATACGGATCAGGTACAGCAGATGTTTGTTTCGGCAGTCAAAGCCCGTCGGGGCGCGGTGGCTTCTGCGATTCAGCCGACGCCGTTACCTCAAGATAAGCCGATGGATTTGGCGTATCAGTTGGGGCAGGAAGATTTGATGAGGAAATTTCAACCCCTGCGACAAAAGTTGATTCATTCGAGTGTGCTAGTGGGCCTGAAGGCGAAAAAGCTTCACATGACCGATCCGCGAACGGGTGATCGTCATGACTTGAGTGATTTTCGATCGCAGATCAATGTTGAAGATAACAGGACCTACAATCGTCCTACGGGCGGACTGAGATTCTGGAGCAGAATTTCCGATGGTTTGATCAGCGGGAATTTTGTCGCGATGCTGGATGAAGAAAATCCGACGGTGATTCTTGACAGCAGTATCGACAATATTCGCATGGTGGAAGAGTTTCGGCCTATGGTAGAGAATTTTTTCCCGGGTTTGCGTGTCGAAAGCCGACTTTCGATTACGGAGAGTTCTCAACAGAAACTTTTCACTACCCGTCAGAGCGCACCGAATTATCCGGTTGGCGAAGGAAACATGATTTTCGTGGATGGTTTCATGATCGGAAGGGCCGGTCCCGACTGGATCACGC